>CAJCHX010000477.1 GCA_903970215.1 Acidobacteriaceae bacterium | reverse complement strand
CGTTGCCACCGTCCAGGGCGGCCGTCACGATCCACGAGCCCGCCTCGTCGGCGCCGCTGCCGATGACCTGCGGCACCGCACACCACCGCACCGCCCACTGCAGCCGACTGATCTCCTGTCTCAGGTCGATCCCGCTGTTTGCCGGGGTCCACTTGACGAACTCGCGCTCGGTGCCCGTGCCGACTTCGAAGGTCAGGCCGCCGAGCTCGTTGCGCCAGACCAGTCGCGCCGGCCTGCCCGCCGCGAGGGTGCGCACCGCAACCGGGGTGTCGGCCTCGGCGGTGTAGCCCGCCGGGGACGAGCGCCGCATCAGCGGCGGGCGATCCGGCGGAACACCGCAGCGACCCCGCCGACGGCTGTCCCGAGGACCGCACCGAGCACCACGGCGGGAACCCCCACCTCGACCACCGCGAAGCCGGCCGTCGGCGGATACACCTGCAGACCGACGACGAGTCCGAGCACCGCGCCGAGCACGCCCACGACAACCGCGCCGATGGCAGCAGCCCTGGCGACCAGCGGCAGCGGGCTCGCCAGGGTCCGGACGGGGTGCACCTCGCCAGTATGGCCCGGCGCGGATGCCGGGCTACCCTCACACGCATGGCAGAGCATGACGACGACACCGTCGAACGACCCGCGACGTGGGAGAACCTCGTGGTGGGCGAGGCCAAGGAGGTCGCCGGACGGCTGACCGGCCGCAAGGACCTGGTCGAGGAGGGCGAGGAGCAGGTCGAGGTCGCCCACGAGGTCCACGAGGAGTTCGCCGAGGAGCACGAGCACTGACGCGCGGGTGAGCTACGACGGCGGTCGGCGAGCCTGACCCACGCGCATTCTCGGGCTGACCTTCGCAGGGACCGCAACCGAGCACCGCGCGGCGATGTCGGCCTTCCTAGAGGGAACGCTCCAGCTCGACCGGATCGTCGTCGACGGCGTCGAGGCGGACCTCTTCAGCCTGCCGGACGGATCACGCGTCGCCGTCGCCTCGCCGGGCGGCATGGGCGACACCGCACGCTCGATCGGATTCCTCGTCGACGATCTGGACGGGGCCCTGGCCGTGCTCTCCGCCGCCGGTATCGAGGTCGGCGCGGCCAGGCAGAACGCCGAATCGCGCTACGCCCACCTCCGCGCACCGGACGGCCAGCTCTACGAACCCCTCGAGCGGCGCGAGCCGGGCCCCCTGGGACACGCCCCGGAGTCGAACCGCCGACCTACGCGTGACCAGTCTGAGCCTCTCAGCCGCACAAACGTCACCCGCTCATGCCGATGAGCGCGCGGCTGCCGCCGGGCCGCTGAGTCACACGTGAGGTTATGGGAGCGATCGGCATGTCGGCACAAGAAGTCCTTCGTGTGCTTGAGTCCCTAAAGAACGTCGGCTGCCGGTTCTGGGTTGGTGGCGGTTGGGGGGTTGACGCCTTGATTGGGCATCAAACCCGCGCGCACCGGGATCTCGATCTTGCGCTCGACTCGGATGGAGAGTCGGCTGCCTTCGAGGACCTCTTCAGACTCGGCTACGGCATCGAGACCGATTGGCGTCCGGTGCGGGTCGAGCTAGCAGCACCCGGTGACAGGTGGGTAGATCTCCACCCGGTTGTGTTCGCAGCCGACGGCGACAGCCTCCAGGCCGATGTTGAAGGCGGGTCCTTCGCCTACCCGAACGGCTGCTTTGTTACCGGTGTCATCGCGGGTGTGTTGGTGCCGTGCCTGTCGATCGAGCAACAGCTCGGGTTTCACGAGGGATACGAACCCCGTGACGTAGACCGGGCAGATCTCGACCTTCTGCGCGCTCTTCGCCCGCAGACGTGAGACTGCGTGCATAGCGTCCGCTCTTGCCGCGAAGCGGCTCAGTTGGCTTTGCCTCCGGCGCTACGAGCCTCCCGCGCCTGACGTCGGTCCAGACGATGGTGTCCGCGAGGCTCGGACACCGCGCAGGATCAGTGACCCCGACGAGGCAGGGGCCTAGGCGTGCAACACTTCGGCCGTGCGCAAGGTGTCAGCGGGTCTCGTTCTTCTCGGCTGCGTCTGCATGCCGGTTGCTGTGGTCATCTGGCTGGCGCCGAGCAGGGCTCTCGCTGTCGCGGTTGCGGGCCTTGGTTTCGTCGCGTTCTGTGTTGGAAATGCTCTGGGCGCATTCAATCGCGCGAGGTCGTGACGTCACACGCGTCGGGCCGGCCGGGTTGGACGCACGGTCAGCGCGAGGCCCACTCCAGCTAGACTAGCTCAGCCTCGCATCGGCGATGCTTGGCTAGGGCCCGCAGCGCGATGCTGAACCTGTCGGCCGCCCTTCCTGATAGCTGGCACAACTCACTCATCTGCCGCGAGTAGTGCGCACCGCTCGAGCGGAACTTCCGATGGCAGCGCCCTGAACGCGCGGTTCTCCGCAAGCTGAGAGGTACGACTTGGGCGGCGAACTGTACGATTCAGTGATGGCGACGATGAACATGAGCGACGCGCGGGATCACTTGCCGGACGCGATGGAGACTGCGCGCACCGAGGCGGTCTTCCTGCAGCGTCGCGGCCGGCTGGCCGGGGTATTGGTGAGCCCCGAACGTTACGAACAGCTGATGACCGCCTTCGAGGATGCCGAAGACATCGCCGCCTTTGATGAGGCGATGGCCGAGGAGGGGCCCAACATTCCGTGGGCACAGGTCAAGGCGGATCTCGGCTGGGAGTGAGCGCCTATCGCATCGAGCTTCGCCCAGCCGCCGTACGTGCCCTGCGCAGACTCGACCCCCAGGTCCGGCACCGCATTCAAGGGGCGATCGCTCTGCTGGCCCAGGACCCGCGACCACCAGGAGCCCGCGCCCTGCAAGGTCGATCAGGGCTTCGGGTTCGGGTCGGTGACTACCGAATCATCTACACCGTCGAGGACGACGTGCTCCTGGTAGTCGTCGTGCGCCTTGGACACCGACGCGACGTCTACGACCAGTAGCGACCGGAGCTCGGCTGCTGACCTGCCGTCGACAAACAACCGGCTCTAGCCGATGTGCGGGTCGCGCCCAGTCGGCACGTGACTGGTGGATCGTGACACGCAGTTGGA
>CAJCHX010000476.1 GCA_903970215.1 Acidobacteriaceae bacterium | reverse complement strand
CACGTGGGGCGCCATCTTCTCCGACCGCGAGGCCGCCCGCTACCGGCGGGTGGTGCGGGCGGCCGCCGGGATCACCCGGCTCACGCTGCCGAGCGAAGCCGCCGACATGCTCGACGACCAGACGCTGACCGAACGGACCTTCGTGCTGTGGGACATCATCCACGACCGCACCCACATGCGCGGCGATCTGCCCTTCGATCCGTTCATGATCAAGCAGCGGATGCCGTACTTCCTCTACACACTCGAGGAGCTGCGCTGCGACCTCACCGCATTCCGGGAGGCGATCGCCATCGAGCGGGCCGTGACCACTACCGCAGAACCCGACGAGATCGATACCCAGACGGCCCGACACGCTCGGATGGTGCAGTACGCCATCATCTTCGACCGGATCTTCCGATTCGCGATCACCGGCGGCCGGGTGCGCAACTACGACGGCCTCGGCGGGCAGCTGGTGTTCGCCTGGCTGCACCAACGTGGGGTGTTGCACTGGACCGACACCGCCCTGAGGTTCGACTGGGACGGGGTGCCGGGGGCGATGACGGCGCTCGGCGACGCCATCGACGAGCTGTACTGGCGGTCGATCGACCGGCCGAAGGCGGCGCACTGGCTGGCCGCATACGAGCTGGTGCGGTCGGTGCTGACCCCGCACCCCGCATCGCTCTGGGCGCGCGGGCTTCCCGACGACGTACTGGGCGGCCCGCTGCGGGGGTACACCGACGCGGTCCGCGACGACGAGTTCCCGCTCTCGATGTTCTACGAGGCGCTGGAACGGAAGATGCGTCCAGTGATCGCGTCGACCATAGGGATTCGCGGGAACGCCGCGTGACGGGGCCGACGGCACGCGCGACCGGGCCAACGGCACGCGTGACGGGGGTCGAGGCCGACGCGATCGCCGCTGCCGCGTCCCCGGACGCGCTGCACGACCGCGCCGTCCGCGGCTTCGCCTCGGACAACTACTCCGGTGTGCACCCCGAGGTGCTCGCGGCGATCACCGCGGCCAACGGTGGCCACCAGGTCGCCTACGGCGGTGACGTTTACACCGCCCGGCTACAGGAGGTGTTCGCCCGGCACATCGGGGGGCCCGTCGAGGTGTTCCCGGTGTTCAACGGCACGGGCGCCAACGTCACCGCACTGCAGTCGATGCTGCCGCGGTGGGGCGCGGTGATCGCCGCGTCGACCGCGCATATCAACGTGGACGAGCAGGGCGCGCCCGAGCGGGTGGGCGGAATGAAACTCCTGACGGTGCCGGCGGACGACGGAAAACTGACCCCGGAGCTGATCGACCGCGAGGCCTGGGGCTGGGGGGACGAACACCGCGCCCAGCCCCTGGTCGTGTCGATCACCCAGTCCACCGAGCTGGGGACGCTGTACACGCCGGGCGAGATCAGGTCGATCGCCGATCACGCGCACCGCCTCGGCATGCGGCTGCACCTCGACGGCGCGCGTATCGCGAACGCCGCGGCCGCGTTGAACGTCCCCCTCCGGGCATTCACACGGGACGCCGGAGTCGACGTCCTGAGCTTCGGTGGCACCAAGAACGGCGCCATGCTCGGGGAGGCCGTGGTGGTCCTGGATCCTGCTGCCACGCAGGGACTGGCGTATCTGCGGAAGATGAACATGCAGCTGGCCTCGAAGATGCGGTTCGTCTCTGCACAATTGATCGCACTACTGGAAGGCGACCTGTATCTGCGCACCGCCAGCCACGCCAACGCGATGGCCGCGCGGCTGCGCGCCGGGATCGAGGCGGCGTCGGCCGCCGGCTCGATCCGGGGGGTGGCATTCACCCAACCGACACAGGTCAACGGGGTGTTCGCCACGCTGCCGCCCGGCGTGGCAGACCGGCTGCGCGAGGACTTCCGGTTCTACGACTGGGACGCCGCGCGCGGTGAGGTCAGGTGGATGTGCAGTTTCGACACCACCGAAGCAGACGTCGATGCGTTCGTCGCCGCAATCGCGCGGGAGACCAGCGGGGCCGGGTAGCGGACGGCGTTCACACCGCGTCCGTACCCCCGGCCACCCGCGCGCGGGCCGTCGTCGATCTCGATCTCGTCGGTGAGCGTCCCGCACCGAACGTGCGGAAATGTACGCAGACGTCGACGATCCGTACCAGACCGCACTTTCGCCAGGTCCGGGCTACCCCAGCAGCCGGTCGCGCGCGTCGAATCCCTGCGCCAACACGAACAGCACGAACTCGCACAACGCCTCGCCGTCGAGCGTGCCGGCCGGGAACGAGTAATGCAGCACCAGATCCGCGGAAACCTCGCGCTGAATCAGCTTGAGCGTGCCGAACTGCACCCGCTCGGACGCCGCGTCGACGTCACCACGCAAGTCGTCGGTGAGCGCCAGGTCCCAGGCGATCACCTGAGTCAGAGAGAACACCGCGAGCCCGGGGGCGAGGTCGAACACCTGCACCGAGCCGGGCGTCTCACCGAACTCGATGAGCACCGCCCGCTGCGGGTCACGCTTGACCGTGAGCTTCAGGGAGAGCGCATGCTCGAGTCGCGCGCGGTGGGCCTCGAGCCGGTCGTGGTCCGGATTCGGCCCCGTCACGACTTGACCCCGCCGAAACGCCTGTCCCGCCTGGCGTATTCGAGGCACGCCGCCCAGAGGTCACGCCGGTCGAAGTCGGGGAACAACGTGTCCTGGAAGACGAACTCGGCGTAGGCGCTCTGCCAGAGCAGGAAGTTGGAGCTGCGCAACTCGCCGGACGGGCGCAGGAACAGGTCCACGTCGGGCATGTCCGGCTCGTCCAGGAACTGCGCGAACGTCTTCTCGTCCACCTTCTCGGGATCCAGCTCGCCGGCCGCGGCGAGCCTTGCGATCTCCCGTGCAGCGTCGGCGATCTCGGCACGACCGCCGTAGTTCACGCACATCGTCAACGTCATCACCGTGTTGTCGCGGGTGAGCTCCTCCGCGATCTCGAGCTCCTTGATCACACTGCGCCACAAGCGTGGTCGGCGCCCAGCCCACCGGACGCGCACGCCCATCTCGTTCATCTCGTCACGGCGGCGGCGGATCACGTCCCGGTTGAAACCCATGAGGAACCTGACCTCCTCAGGGCTGCGCGTCCAATTCTCGGTCGAGAACGCGTACGCGGACAAGTTCTTGACGCCCAGCTCGATACAGCCGCAGACCGTGTCCATGAGCACCGCCTCGCCGCGCTCGTGGCCCGCTGTACGCGGCAGACCGCGCTCCTGCGCCCACCGGCCGTTGCCATCCATCACCAGCGCGACGTGCTTCGGTACCAGCTCGCTCGGAATGTCCGGCGGGGTCGCGCCCGACGGGTGCGGATCAGGTGGCCGCGGGACTGTGACGCCTACCGTCTTCGAGGGCGGCATGCCCGAGGCCGACGCTGTGCCCGAGGACGTAGCCTTCGTGATCCGGCCTGCTCTACCCCGCCGCAATCCCGGCACCGTCGACCTCCTCGGCTCCCCCGGCCGCCAAGACCGGGCTGTGCGGCGCATGCCGCTCGATCAAGGGCAGCGACCGCAGCTGCCGTCCCACGTGCCACTGTAGGTGCGCGGCCGCGAGCCCCGACGCCTGGCTGCGGACCCGCGCGGCGGTCGTCTCCGCGAACACCCAGTCCCCGCGGGTCAACGCGACCATCAGGTCCAGAACCCCAGGCGCGGGCACGGCCGAGCCGGGTGGTCGACAGTGCAGGCACACCGCCCCACCGGCTTCGACGTGGAACGCCCGCAGGACGGTGTATCTCCCCCCGTCGCTCCGCTCGCCGGTGT
>CAJCHX010000475.1 GCA_903970215.1 Acidobacteriaceae bacterium | reverse complement strand
AAGTTCATCATCGAGTGGTAATCGCCGCACATCTCGGCGCAGCGTCCGACAAACGCACCGGGCCGGTCGATCTCGGAGATCTGGAACCGGTTATTGGTGTGGTTCTGCACCGGGTTCGGCATCACGTCGCGCTTGAACGCGAACTGCGGAACGTAGAACGAGTGCACCACGTCGGCAGATGCCAGATCGAACTCGATACGAGTATTGGTCGGCAGCACCAGGACCGGGATCTCGGCGCTCGAACCCTGCGTCTCGATCTGGTCGAAGTGCAGGTAGTCACGAATGTCCTCGAAGCGACCGTCGTTGGGGCCGTGCTTCTCCTTGCCGTCCACCACGACCGCCTCGCCCGGCTTCGGCTGCGTGCCGTACGGGTTGGGCTTCTCCAGGTTCAGCTGGGTCCCGTCGTCGAGCTTCACCTCGCGATAGCCGAAGCGCCAGTTCCACTGGAAGGCGGTGACATCGATGGTGACCGGCGGATTCGGCTCCATGTGCTCCACCTTGGTCTGCACCACCACGGTGGCGTAGAACAGGGCGGCGATGATCAAGAACGGAACCGCCGTGTAGCCGAGTTCCAAGGGAACGTTGTAACCGGTCTGCCGCGGGAAGTCGGGCGAGCCCTCCTTCTTGCGGTGGAAGGTGATGGCCCAGAACGTCAGGCCCCACACCAGGATTCCCATCGCCAGGGCGGCCACGGCCGACCAGCTCCAGAGCGTGGTCATATCGCGAGCCTGGGGCGTGACGCCCTCCGGCCAGCCGAAACGCATCGCCTCGTCCATCGAGCAACCGGACATCGCGAACATGCCGGCGACGAGCCCCGCCGCCACCGTCAGGCGCTTGACCCACACACCGCGCCCGCGAGCGCCGCTACCAGAGAGCACAGTCTTGGCCGTCCTACCTGAGGCCGTACTACCGGGTGCCAATTTAGCGCCTTCCTGCTGAAACGGGACAGACCAATCGGGTTCCGCCGGCTCGTACTCGATTCACAGGTCCGGCCGCACTTCTCCCCATGTACTACGCAGCGTAGACCAAAGGGGGCCCGGATTCCCTGCCGGGTCGGAGAATGTCGCACCCGGGTTCGTCCGCGCAGGGTGCGCGCTTCGACCCCTTGCCGTCCCTGCCCGCGACGGTCGGTCAGAGGACCGCGGGACCGCCGCGACAGCGCTCCGATACGGCACTCGACCACACCACGCAGACACCCCGATCCGCGGCGGAGAGTGTCCGGCGCGGTAGCGGAGAGTAGTCGGCCGCGGCGCCGCGGAGCGCGGCCGGCGGGCGGTATCCGGCATACTCGTCAATCGTGTGTGGTCTCCTGGGTTTCCTGTCCGCCGACTCGTCCGCGAGCGCCGTCGTCGACGTCGTCACCGCGGCCGGTCGGTGCATGCGGCATCGCGGCCCGGACGAGTCGGGCCGGTCGTGGCACGACGACGACCTCGCACTCACGTTCAACCGGTTGTCCTTCATCGACATCGAACACGCGCACCAGCCGCTGCGTTGGGGGCCGCCGGAGAACCCGGACCGCTACGCCCTGACCTTCAACGGCGAGATCTACAACTACCTGGAGCTGCGCGCCGAGTTGGCGGCGACGTTCGGCGCCCGGTTCCGCACCGAGGGCGACGGCGAGGCGATCGTCGCCGGGCTGCATCACTGGGGCGTCGACGGTGTGCTCCCCCGCCTGCGCGGAATGTTCGCCTTCGCGGTGTGGGACACGGAACGCCGGGAGCTGACCGTGGCCCGCGACCCGTTCGGGATCAAGCCGCTGTATTACGCCACGGGGCCTCATGGGACTGCGTTCTCGAGCGAGAAGAAGTCGGTGCTGGCGCTGGCCGAGACCGCCGGAATCGCCACGGACCTCGACCCGCGCGCCATCGAGCACTACACGGTCCTGCAATACGTCCCCGAGACCGAGTCGCTACACCGGAGCATCCGTCGGCTCGAGTCCGGCTGCTACGCCGTCCTGTCCCCCGGCGACACCCTCGACCCGCGCCGCTACTTCCACCCCCGGTTCCCGGTCCGCCCGATCAGGGGCGGCGCCGAGTCGGCGGACGCGCGCGCCCGCTACCACGAGATCGCCGAGGTGCTTCGCGACTCGGTCAAGATGCACATGCGCGCAGACGTGACCGTCGGGTCCTTCCTATCGGGCGGCATCGACTCCACGGCGATCGCGGCGCTGGCGATCCAGCACAACCCGGACCTCATCACGTTCACCACCGGCTTCGAGCGCGAGGGGTACAGCGAGATCGACGTGGCTGCCGAGTCGGCGGCTGCGATCGGTGCGCGGCATGTGGTGAAGGTGGTGAGCCCACAGGAGTTCCGGGACGCCATCCCCGCCATCGTGTGGTACCTCGACGACCCGGTAGCCGATCCGTCGTTGGTGCCGCTCTACTACGTGGCTCGCGAGGCCCGCAAGCACGTCAAGGTGGTGCTGTCCGGCGAGGGCGCCGACGAGTTGTTCGGCGGCTACACGATCTACAAGGAGCCGCTGTCGCTGGCGCCGTTCGATCGGCTGCCCACCTGGGCGCGGGTACTGGCCGGACGGGCCGGAGATCGGCTACCCGACGGCAGGCGCGGCAAGAGCCTGCTCCAACGTGGGTCGCTGCAGTTGGAGGAGCGCTACTACGGAAACGCGCGATCGTTCAACGACGCGCAGCTGAGGTCGGTGCTCACCGACTTCCGGCCGGAGTGGACACACCTGGACGTCACCGCACCGATCTACGCACAGTCGAAGGACATGGACCCGGTGGCCCGGATGCAACACCTCGACCTGTTCACATGGCTGCGCGGCGACATCCTCGTCAAAGCCGACAAGATGACCATGGCCAACTCGCTCGAGTTGCGTGTGCCGTTCCTCGACAAGGAGGTGTTCGCCGTAGCCGAGACGCTGCCGGTGGACGCCAAGATCTCGCACGGCACCTCCAAGTACGCACTCCGGCGTGCCCTGGAGGAGATCGTCCCGCCACACGTGCTGCACCGCAAGAAGCTGGGCTTTCCGGTGCCGCTACGGCACTGGCTCGCCGGCCCGGAGTTGTACGACTGGGCCCGCGAGCAGATCCTCGCCTCGCAGACCGACGAGTGGATCGACAAGTTCAGCGTCCTCGGAATGCTCGCGGAGCACCGTGCGAAGGCCCCTGAGGGCTGGCCGGGTGGCACCGACCACTCGCGGCGACTCTGGACGGTCCTGATGTTCATGGTGTGGCACGGCATCTTCGTCGAGAACCGGATCCATCCCGCGATCGAGGAGCCGGATTACCCGGTGCGGCTCTGACGTTGCCGGCCACACCCGACCACGCCCGCGCCGACGACATCCACCCCGTCGGCCGCCGGCCGGGGGCGCGGCTGCTGGCCGCGATGTGTCTGATCGTCACGGTCGCCCTGCCGGCGACGTTTCCCGCAGACGGTGGTGCCACGGGATTCGATACGTCGGTCGAGACCTGGGTCCACGGGTCGTTCCATCCGGTCGCCCGGGTGTTCCTGGAGCCGTCGCAACTGTCGGTGTTGGCACCGATCGTGCTGGCAGGCGCGGCGTGGCTGGCGTGGCGCCGCCGCCTACAAGCGGCGGTAGTCGTGATCGTGGCGCCGGTCGCCGCATTGCTCTCGACTGAATTCGTGCTCAAACCCGCGTTCGGCCGACACTTGACCAGCCCGTACGTGGCGCACCGGTTCCTCGACTACCCCAGCGGCAACACCGTGGCGCTGGCGACGGTCGTCACCGCGTTCGCGCTCGTGGCCCGCACCACGTGGGCCCGCATCGTGGTGCTGGTGGTGGGAGTCGCGTGTCTGGCGGGAGTGGCCGCCGGGCTGGTCTGGTACGCGTATCACCACCCCACGGACGTGGTGGGTGGCGTCTGCTGGTCGGTGGCTGTCGCGATCGCCGTGGACCGCCTGACCCTGTTCGCTGCGCGACGTCGCCGAGCGACCGAACCTCGGCTCCAGCGAGCCCATCCCGGTATATAGCGAGATAGGCGCTATTCGGCGGAGATCGGGACGGAAGTCAGAGTGCCGCCAGGATCTCCCCGGCAGCATCGGCACCATAGGCCTCGGTGAGCCTAGCGCGCGCTTCGTCGGCGTCGTAGGTCCAGTCCTGCGGCGCGATGGTCTCCAATACCTTGACGGCCACGAACGAGCCGAGCTGCGCCGACCGCTCATACGACAGTCCCGCTTCGACACCCACCAGGAAGCCCGCACGGAACCCGTCGCCGACACCGGTCGGATCCACTTTCTCGCGCTCAGGGACGACGGCGACGTGGATCATCTCGCCCTCGGAGGGGACGATGTCGACACCGCGGCCACCGAGCGTGGTCACCCGAACGTCCACCATCGAAGCGACCTGCGCCTCCGACAGGGCGGTCTTCTGCTGCAGCAGGCCCCACTCGTATTCGTTGGTGAACAGGAACTTGGCGCCACCGATCAGATTCCGCACCTGCTCCCCGTTCAGGCGTGCGAGCTGCTGCGACGGGTCGGCAGCGAAGGGGATGCCGAGTTCACGGCACTGCGCAGAGTGCCGCCCCATGGCGTCGGGGTCGTTGGCCGCTACGACCACCAGGTCGAACTCCCCGGTACGCTGCGCCACCTCCGCGATGTCGATGTCGCGGGCTTCACCCATGGCCCCCGAGTAGAACGAGGCGAGTTGCGCCATCTCGGCGTCGGTCGTGCACATGAATCGGGCGGTATGTGCCGACTCGGACACCCGGACGCCCGAGGTGTCCACACCGCTGCCCTCGAGCCAGCCGCGGTAGCCCTCCTCGAAATCGGCCCCCACACTGCCCACGAGGACAGGCCGGCCGCCGAGCTGGCCGATGCCGTAACAGATGTTCGCCGCAACACCGCCGCGCCGAATCACCAGCTCGTCCACCAAGAAGCTCAGGGAGATGTGCTCGAGGTGCTCGGCGAGCAGCTGCTCCGAGAACTTCCCCTCGAACTTCATCAGGTGATCGGTTGCGATGGAGCCGGACACGGCTATCGGCACAGCAGAACCCTCCGAGCTTTGGATGACCTAGTCCAGGCCAGCCTAACGTTCGAAGGGTTCTCTGCCCAACGCCAAGGCCTCCCCCGACGGTCCCATCAACCCCGCAGCGACGCGAGCCGCTGCGCGGATCCGATCAGTTGAACGAGTCGCCGCAGGCGCAGGACCCGGTCGCGTTGGGGTTATCGATGGTGAAACCCTGCTTCTCGATGGTGTCCACGAAATCGATCTTGGCGCCGATCAGGAAGGGCGCGCTCATACGATCGACCGCGAGGTTGACGCCACCGAACTCGCTGTTCACATCGCCGTCCAGATTGCGATCGTCGAAGTACAGCTGGTATCGCAGGCCGGCACAGCCACCCGGCTGCACCTCGATACGCAGCGACAGGTCGGTGCGTCCCTCCTGATCCAGCAGTGCCTTCGCTTTCGCGGCGGCCGCATCGGTGAGCACCACGCCGGTCGTCGTGGACTCCGCAGTCGTAACGTTCAGGTCAGCCGTCGTCATACTTCTTCTCCTCAGACACAGGTACTCACAAGCAACGGTACCCCTTTCCGGACTATTCCCGCCCGGTCCACCTCCAGGCGGCCTCCTCGGCGACCTCCCGCAGCTGCGCAGCGGCCTCCGTCATCGCCCGATCCACCGACCCCGCGTGCTCGACCAGAGAGAACGTCGCAGACACCCCGTGGGCCGCGGCCTCGTCGGCCGACACGGTCACCTGCCCCGCCAGAACCCAGGTCGGACAGCCGTGCCGCGCGGCCCGACGGGCGAGCGCGGTCACCAGCTTGCCCCGCAGCGACTGCCCGTCGAAGCGGCCCTCCCCGGTGAGCACCAGGCCCGCAGCGGCGAGTTTCGCATCCTGCCCCGTCGCGCGGGCCACCACGTCGGCGCCCGACTCCCGCGACGCGCCCAGCGCGAGCAGCGCAGCCCCCAGGCCACCCGCTGCACCCGCCCCCGGGAGTCGGGCGACGGCGCGGCCGGTCGCATCCGCCCAGGCCACCGCGACGGCCTCGAGCCGCTCCTCCAGAGCGTCTACGAGGTCGATGCTTCCGGCACCCTTCTGCGGCCCGAACACCGCAGCCGCGCCGTGTGGGCCGAGCAGTGGGTGCTCGACGTCGGTCGCAGCCACCAGTTCGACGCCGGCCAGCGCCCGCGCGGCGCCGGTGAAGCCGCCGAACGCCTCCGCCAGCCCGAATCCGCCGTCCGTGCAACTGGAGCCGCCGAGCCCCACCACCACTCGTCGGGCCCCGTCCGCCACAGCGGCCGCGATCAACTCGCCCACTCCCCGCGACGACGCGGACATCGCGGTGTCCTCGGACGGCCCGTCCGGCAGCAGGTGCAAGCCGCACGCCTGGGCGCACTCGACATAGGCCGCACCGCCGTCCAGGAGGTATTCAGCGGGAGTGGGTACGCCGAGCGGCCCCGACACCGTGAGCAGCCGACGGGTGCCGAACGCCGACGCGAGGACGTCGACGAAGCCGGGTCCACCGTCCGACTGCGGAGCAAGCTCGAGCACGTCACCGGGCCGCCCGGCCGACCAGCCCGCCGCGATCTGCTGGGCGGCTGCCACCGCGCTGAGTGTGTTCCCAAACGAGTCCGGCGCGACCAGTACATGCAGGGCACGTCCCCCGTCGCTGCGCTCGCCAGCGGCCGATCCCCCGTCGCTGCGCTCGCTAGCGGCCGATCCCCCGTCGCTGCGCTCGCCTCGCGCTGCGTCTCCTTGCGCCTCCGGCGCGACCTGGCCCGACATGCGACGAAGTATAGGTTCGGCTCGCCCACTCGGCAGTGCGCGGAATTCGCGCGAGACCCGACGATGCCGGGCTCGCGCACGCCGTCATACGCCGTCTTCTACGCTGGTCGACGTGAAGTTTCCGTGGAACAAGGCCGACGCCGAACCTGCCACCAAGAGCGGCGCGGCTGTCGAGTCCGTCGATGCGGCGGATCCCGACCGACAGGGGCCGACGGTCGGCAAAGGACGTCCCACGCCCAGCCGGCGCGAGGCGGAGAACCGGCGGCGCGCTGCCGGAGGCGGCCCGGTCAGGCGCGGCCCGGTGGCTCCTGCGCCGAAGACCCGCAAGGAGGCACGGCAACGACGCAAAGAGCTCAAGCCCGAGCTGAGCAAGGAGGAACGGCGCGAGGCCGCCGCCTCCCGCCGTTCGTCGGCAGCACAACGGCGCGAGCTGATGATGGCAGGCGAGGAGAAGTACCTGCCCGCGCGCGAAAAGGGCCCGGTGAAAGCGTTCACCCGCGATCTGGTCGATTCGCGCCGGTACCTGTCGACGCTGTTCATCCCCGTAGCGCTCATCATGATGGCGTACATGTTCATCGTGATCAAGAATCCGGTGCTGTCGGGGTTGGCGATGCCGATCCTGCTGATCTTCGTCGCCATCATGATCATCGAGGGCTCCTTCGTCGGTCGCCAGATCAACAAGAAGGTGTACGAGCGCTTCCCGGACACCACCGAGGCCGGCTTCCGGTTGAGCTGGTACGCCTTCATGCGGTCGACTCAGTTGCGGCGCATGCGGATCCCCCGTCCCCGGGTCAAGCCCGGCGACGTGGTCTGAGCCGTGGCCGTCACCCTCGTCCTCGGCGGCGTTCGTTCGGGCAAGTCGGCGTTCGCCGAGTCCCTGCTCCCCGCCACCGCTCGGTACGTCGCGACGGCGTCACTGCAGGTCGGGGTCGACGAGGACTTCCGCACCCGCATCGCGAGCCACCGTGCGCGCCGTCCATCCGGATGGACCACAGTCGAGACCGCTGATCCGACAACGCTTCTCACGACCGCCCCCCACCCCCCGACCCTCGTCGACGACCTGGGCGGGTGGCTCACGGCGCTGCTCGACGGCGCCGGCGCCTGGGAGGAGCCCGCCGGCGTCACCGACGAGGCGGTCGCCGCATTGGTCGCGGCCATTGCCGCGTATCCCGGCGATCTGGTGCTGGTGAGTTCCGAAGTGGGGCAGTCCGTCGTGCCCGCGACGCGGGCCGGACGCGTGTTCCAGGACGAGCTCGGCGGCCTCAACGCGGCGGTGGCTGCGGTCGCCGACCGCGTAGAGCTGGTAGTCGCGGGAATCCCGTTGCGCATCAAGGGTTCCGGCGCACAGCTCGATCCCCGACCTCTAGTCGACGGCTCCGCCTCGGCCCACGACGAAGCCGTCGACCGACCGCCAGCGGTCGCCCCGACCGACACCGCCGACCCCGTGCCGCTACCTGAGCCTGCCTCCGGCGACGATCCGCTGCGCTTCGCCCCGGTCGTCGGCCCCGATCCGGAGGTGGCCGATCGGGCGCGCGCACGGCATGGTCAGCTGACCAAGCCGCCCGGCTCCCTCGGCCGCCTCGAGGAGGTGGGGGTCTGGGTCGCCGCGTGCCAGGGCGTATGCCCCCCCACGCAGTTCGAGCGGGCCCGCATCGTGGTGTTCGCGGGCGACCACGGCGTAGCGGCCGGCGGCGTGTCCGCGTTCCCGCCCGAGGTCACCGCCCAGATGGTCGCGAACTTCACGGCTGGGGGTGCGGCCGTGAATGTGCTTGCCGCGCAAGCTGGTGCGACGGTCCGGGTCGAGGACATCGCGGTGGCCGTGGACACGGCACCGGAGCTGCGCCGGTACAAGATCCGGCGTTCGTCCGGCAACCTGGCGGTCGAGGACGCGCTCACCGATGCCGAGACGGTGGCGGCCATCGCAGCGGGTCGCGCCATCGCCGACGACGAGATCGACTCGGGCGCAGACCTGTTGATCGCGGGCGACATGGGAATCGGCAACACCACCCCCGCGTCCGTCCTGATCGGCACCATCACGGACAACGAGCCGGCCACGGTGGTCGGGCGTGGCACCGGGATCGACGACAACACGTGGATGCGCAAAGCTGCCGCCGTGCGCGACGGCATGTGGCGCGCCCGGCCCTACACTCGCGACCCGAAAGCGTTGCTGCGCACCGTCGGCGGCGCCGACCTCGCTGCGATGGCCGGCTTCCTGGCGCAGGCGGCACAGCGTCGCACTCCGGTCCTGCTGGACGGAGTCGTGGTGACCGCCGCGGCCTTGGTCGCCGCCGACCTGACCCCCGGCGCGCAGGCATGGTGGACGGCCGGGCACCGGAGCGCCGAGCCGGCGCACTCTCTGGCACTGGCGCACCTGGGTCTCGAGCCGCTGCTTGATCTGGGCATGCGGCTCGGCGAAGGCAGCGGTGCCGCCGTCGCCCTGCCGCTGGTGCGATCTGCGGTCGCCGTGCTCGGGGAGATGGCGACCTTCGGCGAGGCCGGCGTCAGCGAGGGCTGACGATGCGCTTGGCGAGCGAAGCGACGGGGAGTTCTACCCCAGTGAGCGAAGCGCCGGGGAGTTCTACCCCGGCGAGCGAAGCGACCGGGGGCCGATCGGCGTGAGTGGAGCGACGGGGGGTCGAGCCCGATTCACCGCAATCCCCCGCGCCGTGGCGTGCGCGATCGGTACGGCCGTGTCGTGGATGACCGTCCTCCCGGTGCCGCAACGCCTGACCCCCGCGCCGACCCGCGCGTCGGCGTCCCGGGTGATCGCGGCGGTGCCGATCGCGGGGGTCGTCGTAGGCATCGCGGTCGCGGCGGTCGCATGGGTGGCGACCTCGGCGCGCCTCCACGGGCTGCTCGCGGGCGTCGCAGCGGTGTCCGCAAGCGCGCTGCTCACTCGCGGGATGCACCTCGACGCGCTCGCCGACTGCGCTGACGGCCTCGGCACCTACGGCTCCCCCGAGCGGGCCCGCGAGGTCATGCGGCAGGGGACGATCGGCGCGTTCGGCGCTGCGGCACTCGTCCTCGTGCTGCTCGCCGAGGTGGCGGCGGTGGCAACGCTCGCCGACGCCCGGCGGTGGCCGGCGATCGCCGTCGCGGTAGCCGCCGCCCGGGTCGCCGCGGTGATCGGCTGCCGGCGGGGTTGGGCTCCTGCGAACCGGGACGGCTTCGGCGCACTCACCGCCGACACCCAGCACCCCGCCACTGTCGCATCGTGGTGCGTGATCGCCTGCGCCGCTGCGGTTCCCGCGACACCGTGGGCTTGGCAGGGTCCCGCGGCAGTCGCAATGGCGCTGGCGATCGCGACGCTGGCGATGCGCCACTGCGTCCGCCGCTTCGCGGGTGCGAGCGGCGACGTGTTCGGCCTCGGGATCGAGACCGCGACACTCGTCGCCATGGTCGGACTGTGCGTCACGCCGTAGCCCCGTGCTCCACCGTGACTCCACGTCACGCTGCAGCACTGTGCGAGCGACGTTGCGTCGTCACACTGTGCTCCATCGTGACTCTGCGTCACGCTGCAGCACGTGCGCACTGCGTCAGCACACGACCATCCGTCAGGAGATGCTCTCAGTCGAGCTGTCGTAGCCGACCGGAAGCAGATTGTCGGTGATCGCTGAGACATCGACCTTCTTGGTGATCTGTCCGGCGCCGAGGAATTCGTCGCCGAGCTTCTGCTCGGCGGCGACGTCCGGGGCCTGGACCGGCAGGAACTTCTTCTGGAAGGTCGGCAGCACGGAGTTCGCGTCCGCGAGGCTGATCCCCTCCTCCTCCACCAGCGCCTGCGCGAACTGGTCGGAATGCTTGTTCGCCCAGGCGAACTCACGAGCCAGCCGCTTGAAGACGTCGGTCAACGCGGCACGCCGGGTGGGGTCGCCGAGCGACTTGTTGTTGGCGACGTAGTAGTTGGCGGTCTGGTCGATCGGCGGCAGCCCGGCGGCGACCACACGAGCCCCATGCGACAGGGCTATGGCGGACTGCGGGTTCCAGATGGCCCAGGCGTCGACCTTGCCGCTGTTGAACGCGGATGCGCCGGCCGCCGGCGACAGGAACTCGATCTGCACGTCCTTGGGCGTCAGGCCCACGCTTTCGAGCGCACCCAGGACGAGACCGTGCGCGGAGCTACCCTGCGGCACGGCGATCCGCTTGCCCCGCAGGTCGGCTATGGAGTGGATGGGCGAATCCTTCGGCACGATGATGTTCTCGTCTGCCACCGTCGGATGCAGCGGCTGCGTCACGCCTACCAGCTTGAACCCGTACTCCTGGGCCGCACCGGTGATCGGCGGTACGTCGCCCACGCTGCCCAGGTCGATCGCGCCGCTGGCTGCGGCCTGCACCAGCGGCGGGCCGTAGTCGAAGCGAGCGAAGCTCACCTTGTACGGCGCTCCTTGGAAGGCCCCGGTGATCTTCGCGAGTGCTTGCGAGCCGTCGCCGCCGTTGTCGCCGATCACGAATGTGTAGCCGGCCCATCCGGGATGACTCGTGTCCTGGGATGCCAGTGGGGCGCTCTGCGAACCGGACCCTGACCCCGAGCCGGGCGAGCAGGCCGCAACGCCGGGGATCAGAGCAGCGGCGGCGAGGAGCGCGGCGGCGCCGCGGATATGGCCGATAGACATGGGTAGAGATCTTCCTGTGAGGTCGAACAGATGGCCGCCGCGGCCGAATGGTGGTGACCGCGGCGGCGTCGGGTCAGGCGTCAGCCTGCAGTGTGCGCGAGGCCCAGGTCGGCGAGCAGCTGCGCGCGCAGCCCTTCGCGGGCGGCCCCGACGGCGCGTTCGCGCGGCGCGAGGTCGACGGGGTACTCGGCGGAGATCCGGCCGTGACCGAGCACGACGATGCGGTCGGCGAGCGCGATGGCCTCGTCGACGTCGTGGGTCACCACGAGCATCGCCGCGTGGTGCTGACGTCGCAGTTCGCGCACCAGGTCGTGCATCTTGAGCCGGGTGATCGCGTCCAGCGCCGCGAACGGCTCGTCGAACAGCACCAGCTCGGGATCGGCGACCAAGGCGCGGGCCAGGGCCACGCGCTGCGCCTCACCGCCGGAAAGCTGCTTCGGCCAGGCGCGTTCGCGTCCCTCGAGACCGACCTCGGCCAGCGCGGCTCGGCCGCGCGCGTCGGCGTCCGAGCCGCGAAGGCCCAGCATGACGTTCTTCAGCGCCCGCTGCCACGGCAACAGCCGGTCGGCCTGGAACACCACAGCCCGTCTGGTGGGAACCTCGACGCTACCGCCGTCGGGCCGGTCGATACCCGCCAGCAGGCGCAGGAGGGTGCTCTTGCCACAGCCCGACGGCCCGAGCAGAACGACCAGCTCCGCGACGCCGATGGTGAGGTCGAGGTGGTCGAGCACCACGCGGTCGCCGAACCGGCGGACCACGTCGGTTGCGACTACGGCTTGCGCCCCCGCGCGCTCGGCCCCCGCACGTACCTCGGTCCGCGCACTCACGTGGCCTCGTATCCGGCGCGCCACCGCAGCAGTACCTTCTCGAGGACTCGGACCAACTGGTCTGCGGCCAGCCCGAGGATGGAATAGATGACCAGCCCGACGAACACCTGGTCGGTCTGTAGGTACGTCTGTCCCTGTGTGATCAGGAATCCGAGGCCCTTGTCCGCGTTGACGGTCTCGGCCGCGACCAGCCCGAGGATGCTGTAAGCCAGCGAGAACCGCAGGCCCACAAGGAATCCGGGGAGAGCACCGGGCGCGAGCACACGGGTGATCAGGCGCCTGGTGTCGACACCGGTGGTGCGAGCCATCTCGATGAGGCGCTGGTCGATTCCACGAATGGCGGAGAACAGGTTGAGGTACATCGGTACGAACGCACCGAACGCGATCACCAGTACCTTGGGCAGCTCGTCGATGCCGAACCACACGACCATCACCGGAAGTACGGCGAGGATCGGGATCGTGTTGAACACCGAGACGATTCCGTTGAACAGGTACTCGCCGGTGCGCAGCAGCCCGCTGATGACGCCGGTGACGATCCCAACGGTCAGACCCAGCGCGAGCCCGATCGCGGCGCGCTGCAACGAGATCGCGAGGTCGGGTCCCAAGACCCCTTGCTGCCACAGCCGAACCGCGCTGCGCGCGATGGCCGTCGGCGCCGGCGCGTACGTCGGCCCCAGGATGCCGGTCAGGGCCAGCACCTCCCACACCACCAGCAACGCGACGGGAGTGGTGTAGATACCCAGCGGCCACCGCAGCCGGCGCAGTGACGCCAGCGGACCGCGCGCTTTCACGACGGGCGTGAAGACCTCACGGTCGACGCGCGGCCGCGGAGCCGCGACGACGGACGACGAGGCGGTCGACCCAGGGGCGACGGCGGCGAGCGTCACGCCGCCACCTCGGCGATCACCGAGTAGTCGCTCGGATCGCCCACGAGTTGCCGACTTGCCCGGCCGTCCACGCCCACCGGCACATCCCCGGCCACCGTGACCCGGTGCAGCAGGCGAGGCAGGTCGTCGTAGTTGTCGATCGCATAGTGCTGGGTGATCCGATTGTCGAAGATCAGGAGCTGGTTGGGTGCCCAGCGCCAGCGGATCACGTTCTCGGGCCGGGTGACATAGCGCTGGAATATCTGCAGTAGCTCCTGGGAATCCGACTTCGGCAGGCCTACCAGGTTGCGGACGAAGCCTCCGATGAACAAGCCGCGCTCCCCCGTCAGCGGGTGCACCCGCACCACCGGGTGCTCGACCTCGTAGATCTTCGACACGAACTGCCGATGGTGTTCCTGCTGGGCCTGGGTAGCCGAGCGTTGCGGGCGGGCGTAGTCGTACGCGTTGGTGTGCACGGCACGCAACGAATCGGCCAGGGCCCGAAGGGATTCCGGGAGGTCGCGGTACGCCCCGCCCGAGTCCGCGATAAGCGTCTCGCCGCCGTACGGCGTGGTGATGACGCTGCGCAGGGTGCTCACCTGAGGCGGGTTCACCACGAAGGTCACGTCGGTGTGCCACTGGTTGGAGCGCGACGTCTCGCTGTCGACCGCCAGCACGTTCCTGGTGCCCGCGGCTGCGGGAACGGTCGGGTGTGCGCGGGTGATGTCGCCGAAGAACGATGCGACCCGTTCCTGCGCAGCGTCGTTCAGGTTGACATCGTCGAAGAAGAGCGCCTTGTGCGCGTTGAGGGCGGACCGGAGGTCCGCGACGACCTCGGGGCGCGGATGGTCGTCCGAGAGGTCGACACCCTCGACGACGGCGCCGAGACGACTGGAGAGTTTGTGGACGGTGATGGGCATAGCGGAGCCTCCGGGCGGGATGACGGGCAGGCCGACGACGGTGGCCTGGCCGGTGTGGGATGGGCTGGATAACGGTGGTGCGCTACGAACGCCGGCGCGCTAGCGCCCCGAACACAACGCGCTAGCGCGCCCAACACAGCGCGCTAGCGACCCGTTCCATATCCACATGCCGCCGCACCGTCAAGCGCGAGTAATTGGGCATGCGCAGAAGCGTAAGGGCAGACGTTGCTGCAAGCACCCATCCGAATCGGCCCGATTCCAATCCGCGCCCGACGGAGCCGAACACGGGCACCGAACCCGTCGATCGTGCGGATTTGTACACTCGATCGAGATTCCCGTACCAATCCGCACGCTCACGCGTCCGAATAGCCGATCCCCCGCCCGTCTCTTGGACCAGGCCCGTCAGCCGACGTGGAACGAGCTCCCGATCGCCGGCGGCCCGTCGTCGCCCTCGACGGTGGCCGTGGTGAACCGGCTGCCGGTCAGCCCACCCAGCCGGATCGTCGCGGGTTCCTGCGTGTAGTTCCCCGAGGCACAGATCGGTGTGCACGTGTTCGTCCAGAGCACGCCGGTGCCCACGGCGCCGACCGTGCCCCAGCTCTGCCAGTCGATGTCCTGCACCCAGGCCCCGCCGTCACCACAGAACAGCGTGACCCGGCTCGGCCGGACCGCCGCGGGCCCGTGGGAACAGTTCTGCAACACGGGAACCGGAATCGCGTGGGCCGGCGCCACCGCAGCGATCGCGGCACCACCGGTCAGCACGGCAGCGATCGCTGCACCGGTGAGCACGCCCCGCGCGCGCATCATCCCAGGACCGTCATCCACCCGTGGGTGTCGGCGAGGTTGCCGCGTTGCAACCGAGTGAGGGTGTCGCGCAGCGCCATCGTCACCTGGCCGGGCTCGCCGTTGCCCACGGTGAAATCCTCGTTCGCACCCTTCACACGTCCCACCGGCGTGATCACAGCTGCTGTGCCGCAGGCGAAGACCTCGGTCACGGTGCCGTCCTTCACGCCCTTCTCCAGCTCCTCGACGCTGATCCGGCGCTCCTCGACGCCGAATCCGGCGTCGGCGGCGAGCTGGATCAACGAGTCACGGGTGACGCCCGGGAGCAGCGAGCCGGACAGCTCCGGAGTAACCAACCGAGCGTCGGGACCCGAGCCGAACACGAAGAAGAGGTTCATGCCGCCCATCTCCTCGATGTACTTCCGCTCGATGCCGTCCAGCCACACCACCTGGTCGCAGCCCTGGTCGGACGCCTGCGCCTGCGCGAGGAGCGAGGCGGCGTAGTTGCCACCGAACTTCGCCGCGCCGGTACCGCCCGGCGACGCCCGGACGTACTCCCGCGACAGCCACACCGACACCGGCTTGATCCCGCCGGAGAAGTACGCGCCGGCGGGCGACGCGATCAGCAGGTAGCGATAGCTCTTGGATGGGCGCACCCCGAGGCCGGCCTCGTCGGCGAAGATGAAGGGCCGCAGGTACAGCGACTCCTCGCCACCTGCCTGCGGGACCCACTTCTGGTCGACGGCGATCAGTTGGCGCAGCGACTCGAGGAACAGTTCCGCGGGCAGCTCGGGGATCGCCAGCCGCTCGGCGGATCGCTGGAATCGGGCGGCATTGGCTTCGGGCCGGAAGCTCGCGATGGATCCGTCGGCCTGCCGGTAGGCCTTGAGCCCCTCGAAGATCTCCTGCGCGTAATGCAGCACCATCGCCGACGGGTCGAGCGACACGGGGCCGTAGGGCACCACCTCGCCGTCGTGCCACCCCTGCTGCTCGTTCCAGCGCAGCGACACCATGTGATCGGTGAACGACCGACCGAAGCCCGGACTCGCCAGAATCGCCTCGCGGTCGGCATCCGGGAGCGGATTCGGGTGCGCGGTGCGGGCAAAGGTCAGGCCAGTCGTCATGACACGAATCTTACTGCGGCACCGCGACGCCGCTACTTCGTTTTCGCACCGACGAAAGGCGGGAGCACCACCTCGCACTCGATCGCCCTGCCGCGCACATCGACCGACACGGCGTCGCCAACGGAAACCCCTGCGGCCGAATCGATCAGCGCCAGCGCGATGCCGGTCTTCAGCGTGGGACTGAACGTGCCCGACGTGGTGGTGCCGATCCGCGCCCCGTCGGCGCCCAGCACGGCGAGGTCGGGCCGGAGTACGCCCTTGCCCGTCGCACGCAGGCCCCACAGCCGGCGCGCCGGTCCGGCCTCCTTCTCCGCGAGCAGCGCGTCGCGGCCCACGAACCGCGGCTTCTTCCAGCCGACGGCCCACCCGGCGCGCGCCTGCACGGGCGTGATGTCGGGGGTCAGCTCGTGCCCGTGCAGCGGGTAGCCCATCTCGGTCCGGAGCGTGTCGCGCGCGCCCAGGCCGGCCGGCTGGCCGTCACGGGCGAGCACCTCGCGGAGCAGAGCGCGGAACACCGACTCGGCGTCGGCCCAGCGCGGCAGCAGTTCGTAGCCGTGTTCGCCGGTGTAGCCGGTGCGGCACACGCGCACGGGCAGCCCGTCCAGCTCGGCGTCGGAGTAGGCCATGTACTCCATCTCGGTCGGCAGCCCGACCGCCGCGAGCACCTCGGCGGAGCGCGGACCCTGCACCGCCAACACCGCAAAGTCGCGGTGCTGGTTCGTGACAGTGATCCCCTCCGGAGCCAACGCCTGCAGATGCGCGACCACCGCGGCCGTGTTCGCGGCGTTGGGGACCAGGAACAGCTCGTCATCGCTCACGTAGTAGACGATCAGGTCGTCGATCACGCCGCCGGACTCGTTGGTGCACAGGGTGTATTGCGCCTTGCCTGGCCCGATCTTGCCCAGGTCGGCGGTGAGCACGTCGTTGACGAAGGCGGCCGCGCCGGGACCTGCGACCGTCGCCTTTCCGAGGTGACTGACGTCGAAGATGCCCACCGACTCGCGCACCGCGGTGTGCTCGCCGACCGTGCCCGCGTACTTGACCGGCATGCTCCAGCCACCGAACGGCGCGAAGGTCGCACCGAGTTCGGTGTGGACTGCGTGCAGGGGCCCGTCGAGCAGTTCGTCACTCATGGGCGCAACCCTATCGTCGGCCCCGATCGGCCATACCCCGATGCACCGCGACCGCTGATCCGCCTCCTCGCGACTCCACCGAAATCTCACGGGAACCTCACAGGATCGAGTAGCGTGCTACCCGTGTCCACAGGAGTCCGGATACGGACCATGGGAGACGCGTCGGGTCGCCCCGGCTTGCCGGTTCGGCGCCAGGGCCAGCTCGACGAGGCGGCCATCCGGGCTGCCGCCGGCGACCGAGCTGCGGTCGCCGAGGTACTGGCCGCCATCCAGGCGCCGGTGGTGCGGTACTGCCGCGCGCGGGTCGGTTCGGGCGACCGGGGTGCGGAGTCGGCGGACGACATCGCACAAGAGGTGTCCCTGGCCGTGATCACCGCGTTGCCCCGCTACCGCGATCAAGGACGCCCGTTCATGGCCCTCG
>CAJCHX010000474.1 GCA_903970215.1 Acidobacteriaceae bacterium | reverse complement strand
GCTGATGCTAGCCCTGATCATCAGCAGCTGTTGGACAGATGACCGGCGTGGCGTGACAGTGGACTCGTCCAGAAGGAGAGACCCATGACCCCCACTGCCGACGACACCCTCGGCGTCCTGATGCGGCTCGACATCGAGACGGTCGCACCGACGTTCACCCGTGCCCTGGAATCGCTGGACGCGGCGACCACCAGACAGCTCGATGCGGCCGGCATCGACTCCCGGCTGCGCGAGCTGATCCGAGTCCGCTCCTCGCAGCTCAACGGCTGCGCCTACTGCGTCAGCGTCCACACCAAGGACGCCCTCGACGCCGGCGAACCGGTCGCGCGTGTCGCGGCCGTCTCGGTGTGGCGCGAGTCGCCCTTCTTCACCAGGCGCGAGCGCGCCGCACTCGCCCTCACCGACAGCATGACCAGGTGTGCGGAGACGCACGTGAGTGACGCGGACTGGGCCGAGGCATCCGCCGCCTTCACCCCGGAGGAGACCGGGGCGCTCGTCGCGCTCATCACGACCATCAACGCCTGGAACATGGTCGGCGTCGCCACCCGAGCCTGGACTCCGACCCTGTGACGACGAGGCAGAGCATGACCGCCGCCCGTCCACGGCCACACGAGGAGGAAGAGATGGAATCGCCGGACACCACCAGCGTCGTGCTCGTGCCCGGCGCGTGCCACGGGGGATGGTGGTACGAGCCTCTCGTCACCGCTCTCGCCCGTCACCGGCTGCACGGCATCGCCGTCACCCTCGCCGGCCTCGGCCCGTCCGACGAGGTCGCGGGGGTGACCCTGGATGACCATGTCGAGCAGGTGTCGACGGTCGTCACCAGGGCTCGCGAGACCAGCGACCGCGTCGTGCTCGTCGGCCACAGCTACGGCGGATCGGTCATCACCGGCGCCGCCGACCGCCAGCCGGAGAACGTGGACGCGCTCGTCTACCTGGACGCCTTCGTGCCCGAGGACGGCGACTCCTGCTACTCGATGACGGACGACGACCAGCGTCACTGGTACCTGGACGGCTCCGGCCGTACGGGACTGGCCGTCGATCCGTTGCCCATCTTCGACCCCCGCGCCAGGCCCCATCCGCTCGCAACCCTGGTGCAGAAGTCGCGACTCAGCGGAGGGTGGCATCGCGTCCCGGTCAAGCACTATGTGGCGGCGACCGGCTGGCCGGGACCGTCGCCCTTCGCCGAGACCGCGCGCCGAGTGGGCACGGAGCCGGGGTGGACCGTGCACGCGTGGCCCACACGTCACAACGTGCTCCACGACGGCCCCGAGCGAGTGGTGGAGCTGCTCCTCGGCGTCACGCGATCGCTCGTGGGGCCGACGACGCATGCCCCGTCGTGAGACATCACCATCGTGCCGCCGCGGGAGTCGGACCAGTCCTCCGCGGGAGGTGGAGTCTGAATCCGCGGGTTCCTCATGGCCGGCACCACGGTGCGCCCTCGCGGAGGGGCTAACGGGGCGCCGGACTCACGAAAGTCAGGACCTCGCAGCGAAGCTCGGGGCAGCGGCCGATCCGTCGGTCGAGCGTGATCAGCGGGGCTTCGACCAACTCCGCGAGCGCCACGTAGCTCGCGTCGTAGCTGGACAGATTGTGGCGTAGCTCCCAGACCCGTTGGGCGAGCACGTCGTACGGCCACTGGTCGATGGCAAGGTCCTGGAGGTCGGCGTGCGCCTGCGCGGCCTGATCGGCACTGACCAGGTGAGTGATCTCATGGCGGCGGATGACGTTGCCTGCTTCGAATGCCAACAGGCTGGGGGCCGCCAGGGTGGTGTTTCTCAGCTGGTCGGCGACCCATCGACCGCCGTCGCCGCCATCCAGGAGCAGGGCCACCGCTGCGGAAGCGTCCAGGACGGCCTGAGAGCTCACCGTCGATCGACGTCGCGCGCGGCAAGGATGGATGCGGTGTCGACGCGTGACCCCGTGGTAGCGACTCGGGCTCTCGCCCGGGCGATGACGTCCTCGACATCCGGTCGAGCCGCAGTCGCCACCAACATGCCGCGGAGATATTCCTGAAGCGACTTTCCGGCTCGGGCCGCCCGGGCTGCCAGGACGTCGCGTGCCTCGTCCGGCACATCGCGCACGGTGATCGCGATCGGCATGCAGTTACTTTAGCATCAACAACAGCAGAGTGCAGGCAGTCTGGGGAAGCCGCAGGGTTCGGAGCCTCACGTACCCGGCGTTCTCTTCGCTTCGGCGGCGTGCTCGGTCACGACCCGGATCGGCACTTCTCGTTCCTCCGAACGTGGGCCGCTGCGCAGCGCGCAGCCGTCAGCGCTCGGGGGCGTTGACCTTTGCTAACTGGGTCCAGAGGCCCATTGTGGTCGAGGTACCGACCAGGCACTCCACATCGACCGGGAAGCCGGCCAGCGCGTAGGCAGTCAGGCGTAGGTGGCCCTCCAGGCACACAAGCTCGCGCTGGCTATCACCGACGAGGATCAAGGGCGGGAACTGCTCGCCTCTCGCGAGAGCGCAGGCCGCCGCTGTGAACCGGTCGTTGGGCACATCCCAGGCCTGTACGCCCGCCCGGATGCGTTCGGCCGCGTCAGCGGGCAGGCGGCTGCCGCCCGAGATTTCGTACCAGTAGGCGTAATCCATGTAGCGCACCGTGGCAAGCTCATCGGCGCTGAGGACCGCCCGAACCCACGTGACGTCTGCGGGGAAGTCGATGAACAGCTCGCGGTCCTCGCCATAGCCACGCGTGGTCGAGAGAACACTGCGACGCGCAGCGTTCGCTTCGACGTCCGATAGATCGGCAGAAGTGAGCAACTGCTCAGACTGACCGAGTGAGGCCAGGCACAGCCTGATGTCAGCTCCGAACCTCTCGCTGGAGAGTTCGCCGCGCAAGAAGGTCGCCACCATCTCGTCATCACTGCTCGGACCCACGATCTGCACGAGTGCAGTATGACGGGCACCGGACTCGCGTTCGCTCGTCCGAGCAACGACGCCGATTCGGCCCGTCGGCGGATCGGCGCCGAGTCGCTGAACTGGAAGACGCCATCACCGAACGAGTCCAGCGCGTCGACATGCTCACCGCAGAGGCCGCTACGAGGCGACCACGCTCGCCGCCGTCGCCCCACTGCCATCAGCTACCAGCCCGGCGAACACGCCTCGACGTCGCGCTGACCCTCTGCGACGAACGCGGCGACGGTCGAGCGAGATAGAGACGGCATAGCGCACCGCTGTCATGGGCGGCGACCGTTCGTCATTCCGGCGGCGGCCGGATCGCGGCCGAGGAACGCCATGAGGCGATCAACGGCTTTGGCGTCGGGGTTGATAGGGACCTCGCGTGCGAACGGGGGTGGGTCATTGGCCCTGACCTGATTGTTGATTGCCACATATTCGGGTGAGGCGAGCAGTGCTTGGGCGATGTCCTCGTCGTCGTCCTCGAAGACTTGACCGGTCGCCACGGCGAGGTCCCAGGCATGCACGAACCGTTCGCTGATCGCGACTTGGATGCAGAAGCTGGCCGTCGATGGACCGGCAAGAATGGTCATCGGCCGGTCCATGACGCCGGGCACTCGATAGGCTCGCATCATTCGTTGGGCGTGACGGCGCTGCGCCGGCAGCAATTCCGACAGGGCGTAGTCCGGCCAGTCGCGATCGCCCGCGACCTCGCCGAATTCGGCGGCGTCGGCGAAGAAGTCGGTCGAGGCGACCATGTGTTCCATCAGTTGTTGGACAGTCCAGTCGCCGCAGGGCGTGGGATGTGGTGCCTGCTCGGGTCCCACACCGCTCATGATCCGGTCGGTGATGTCGCAGGCGCGCTGCAGCATGTCTGCGTCGAGGACAGAGGTCATCGGGCCTCCTGCGGTTAGCGTCGCCCCGCCTGACTTCTCTGTCGCAGGGCTGGTGAACTCGGTCGCTAGGTCTCAGGTGATGGGCGCGACCTGGTAGGCGGGGGTCAGCTCGTCCCATCGTGCTTTCCAGGCGGGCGGTTTGCCGACCATCGAGCGGTGAAGGTCTTCGAGGTGTGCCTGCCACCCGGCGCCGTGCAGCCGCAGTTGGGGGAGTCGAAGCCCGCGCTCTTCGACGGTGAGACGGGTCCGGTCACCTTCCGCGCTGAGCCAGCCTTCGATTTGTGTCTCGTCCTCGGTGCCCGGCTCCATCGTGAGGAGCAGATGGTGGGGCGGATCGCAGACCTCGATCCGCCCGGAACCGGTCCACGTGCTGGTGAAGCTCGCCTGGATGTCGCCGCCGACCGTCAGCTCACCGGAGACATTCGCGATCCAGCGTGACAGCCGCTCGGGATCGGTGCAGGCCTGCCAGAGGTCGTCGATGTCGGTGTCGTAGATGTCCTCGACACGAATGACGCCTCGATCGCCGTCGAGTGTGCGCATCTCTCCCAAGATTGTCATGATCGGCTACCTCGCCTGGTCCGGGTCTTGTTGCGGGTGATTTCGGTGTGCAGGGCATCAAGCCGGTTGCGCCATAAGGCCCGGTAGTCATCGAGCCAGGCATCGACCTCGGTCAGCGGGTCCGGGCGGAGGGTGTAAATCCGGCGTTGCGCTTCTTGGCGAACATCGACCAGCCCGGCCTCGCGCAGCACCCGAAGATGACGCGAGACGCCGGGACGGGCGATCGGAAGGGCGTCGGCCAGTTCGCCCGCTGTCGCCGGGTGTTGCCGCAGGATGTCCAGCACAGTGCGGCGATTGCCATCCGCTATCGCGTGAAGCACGGCGTCCATCCCGGCAACGTACCACATTGGGTACGTAGCCGACTGGGTACTCTATGGCCGACCGCAGCGCTCGGTC
>CAJCHX010000473.1 GCA_903970215.1 Acidobacteriaceae bacterium | reverse complement strand
CTCGTGCGCCAGCCGGCGGGTCACGCTGTCACGGACCCGGCCCTCACCGCCGCAGCGGTCGCACCACACGTCCTCGCCGGCGCAGCTGCCCACGACCCGGCAGGCAAGCACCGCCCGGTCCGGCTCGAGGCGCTGGCCGGTCACGACCAGGCCGAGCTCGTCGAGGCGGCAGAACACGGCCACATCAGGCGGGGCGAAGGCGGGCGCGCCAGTAGCTTCGAGCAAGTCGGGGTCTTCCGGTCCGGTTGTGTGAGAACTCCCATCATCGGAAGACCCCGACCCCTCACACGCGGATGCTCAGCCCCCGCCCGCCCGCCTCTCGCCTACACCCTCATCTGGGAAGAGCCAGACTAATTCGAAGAGCATTGTCGGCCGGACATCTGCCTATGCCCGACCTTGGGCTTGAAGTCCCTTCGACCATCGACGACGCAGACCCGTTTGGGCCAACGAAAACCACCGGAACAGAATCACCGTGGGAGATTCCTCCAAAGAACCCCGACTTTCGGTCCTTCGCACGGGACGTGAAAGTCAAATCTTTTCCGAGGACAATGCTCGGGTATCCAGCAAGTCGACAGGCAGAAGGGCTCGTGTTCCTAAAGTGTAAGACAACCCCAGTATGTCCGGTTCCCGAAAAAACATCCCCAAGAGCGACCCGAAGGTGCACGAAAGAACATTCGGGGATATCGGCAACCGAGCTCGATTGACCAGAGAAGGTCGTGCCCGTAACGGTAGGCTCAACACTTGCCGACGTCCCGGCTTGTTCTCCCGTTTTTGCAAGCGCGCTGGGATTCGCTGATGTTCCACACCCGGACAAGATCCCGCTGACCAGTCCGGCTGCGATCAAAAAGAGACCCAGGCGTTTGCAGCCACCGATCATTAGGTCTACCGTACCCAGCTCCATCCTCAAGACAACCGCTTCGTAATATTTTACCCCTGCGGCCTACACATGGTAGACACAGCCTGCGACAAACGGGAGCGGACCCCCGCCTGCGGATCCCCAGCGCCTACCGTTTGCTCCATGAGATGGCTTCAGGCGCTGGAGCACGAAGATCACGATCCGGACGGGCGGGCGATTGATCGAACCTCGACGACGCCCCCCTACGACCTGAATGAGGGGAAGGCAGCGCACCCGATTGTGTTCAACTACGTCCTCCATGCCGACGCCCCGTGGCGTGACCCTGCGCCGGCCGCTCGCTGCAAAGTCAGTCAGGGTGAGCACGAGCGACCCTCCCTCGTCTAACTCGTGCACGTCGTCAACGCAGCGACTTAGGTCGTGGACCGCTCTGCACGGTCCAGAGAAACGCTGCGATCACTTCACGATCAATACGAAAGAAGCGGAGCGACGTAGAGAACTCGAGCTCCAATGCGCCCGGGCCGTGGCTGAACGACAAAAGCGGAGTAGGCAACCCAGATTGTCCCATTCACGGCTCTGAACGTGCTCAGACCACCAGGTCCAACAGTCCCCGGCTTGCTGCGCAGTATCCCCGACGATCGCGGCTTCACGCATGGGCCACTCACCGTCCGACACCAAGCAACGCCGGTACCGTAGAGACCGGTGTCCCACTGCGCTCCCGAGTAGAACAGCCACCAGCCACCTTTGCGCGCAGCCAGCAGATCAGGTCCCTCGACGTTCCTGTGCTCCCATCTTTGGGTTGGCTCAAGGAGCAGACTTCGCTTGCCCATGACCCTTGCGCCATCTCGCGATAGCTGCTGTTCCCAGATCTGTCTTGAACCATCACTTTTCCAGACCAACACCAGCTTTCCCGTTGACAACCTCACAGCATCAGGATCGATCGACCCTCCAAGACTTCGCTGACAAATTAGAGGAGCCGAAGAGCTGTCGAGATAGGGCCCACCGGGAAGCTTGGAGGTTGCCGCTCCAATGCATTCAATATTCCGGCCCCGAATGCGAGTGCTGTAGTAAAGTACCCAGTGCTTACCTACAGCGATGACGGACGGGCCCCAGGTGGCCTCCGACTTCCTCGCAACTGCGTCATAATGAGCTCTGTGGGCCGAAGCCCATGTGGGGAGCTCTGGAAGTGCTTCCATCCCTCCAATGAAGCCGTGTACGGTGTTTATCGGCAAGCTGGAGATTGAAAGGTCTATATTGGCGGTGTCCAGCCCGGTTGAAAACATCGCATATGTGTTTGGCAGACCGTACCCAGGAATACCCTTCGGGAACGACAGCACGACAGGATCCGCAGTGTTGACTGGTCCCACAGTGGTGCTGTGACCAATCAGCGGAAGAGGAGGCATCACCGATACGGGAGGTCGAGCCGCTCGCTGACCCCCGCAGCTCGCCAGGACCGCAACGAACAAACAAGCGACGCCAACAACCTTGTGTGGACGCCGCATGATCAAGGCGTCTCGAGCAGCGGATGCCGCCCGTCCGCCGCTACGAAGAGCAATCGGCCAAGCTTTCCGATGCTTTCGCTCGAGACTGTCACCGAAGTCGACAGACCTCACCGTCTCCCTCGCTTCGACCGCCCGCTCGCAAGACTCAGAGGGTATCCATTCTGTTGTCCCTGGGAGCCCTCACGAGCCCCGCCGCTGATCAGGCAGGCTGCGCCGGAGCGAACGTCAGTGCCACCCGGCGGCGATCGACAAGTACTTCACCTCGAGGTACTCGTCGATGCCCTCCCGACCGCCCTCGCGGCCGTACCCCGACTGCTTCACGCCGCCGAAGGGGGCAGCGGCGTTGGAGATGACGCCCTGGTTGACGCCGACCATCCCCGTCTGCAGCGCCTCGGCGACGCGCAGGGCCCGCTCGAGGTCCCGGGTGTACACGTAGGCGATGAGGCCGTACTCGGTGTCGTTGGCGGCGGCCACGGCTTCGGCCTCGTCGTCGAAGGTGAGCACCGGCGCCACGGGGCCGAAGATCTCCTCGGCGACGAGGCGGGACCCGGGGGCGACGTCGGCGAGGACCGTCGGGGCGAAGAAGTAGCCGGGGCCGTCGCCGGCGGTCCCACCGGTGAGGGCGGTGGCGCCGCGGGCCACGGCGTCGTCCACGAGGTCGACCACCTTGCCCCGCTGCCGGGCGTTGATCAGGGGGCCGACGTCCACGCCGTTGGTGCCGCGGCCCACCTTCATCGCGGCCATGCGCTCGGCCAGGCGGGCCGCGAACGGCTCGGCCACGGCGCGCTGCACGTAGAAGCGGTTGGCCGAGGTGCACGCCTCGCCCCCGTTGCGGAGCTTGGCGAGCATGGCGCCCTCGACGGCCGCGTCGAGGTCGGCGTCGTCGAAGACGACGAAGGGGGCGTTGCCGCCGAGCTCCATCGACACCCGCAGCACCTGCGGGCCGGACAGCTCGATCAGGTGGCGTCCGACCGCGGTGGAGCCGGTGAAGGAGATCTTGCGCAGGCGGGGGTCGGCGATGAGCGGCTCGGTGGTGGCGCCGGCCTGGGTGGTGACCACGACGTTCAGCACCCCGTCGGGCAGGCCGGCGTCGGTCAGGATCTGCGCCAGGGCCAGCGCCGAGAGGGGCGTCAGCTCGGACGGCTTGAGCACCACGGTGCAGCCCGCGGCCAGGGCCGGGGCCACCTTGCGGGTCACCATGGCGGTCGGGAAGTTCCACGGCGTGATCAGCAGGCACGGGCCGACGGGCTGGCGCACCGTCAGGATCCGGCTGCCGCCCGCCGGGGCCGGCCGGTACTCACCGGTGATGCGGACCGCCTCCTCGCTGAACCACCGGAGGAACTCGGCCGCGTAGGTGATCTCGCCCTTGGACTCCGCCACCGGCTTGCCCATCTCGAGGGTCATGAGCAGTGCCAGCTCGTCGGCCCGGGCCGTCATGGCCTCGAAGGCGGCCCGGAGGATCTCGCCGCGGGCTCGGCTCGGGGTGGCGGCCCAGGCCGCCTGCGCCTCGTGGGCGGCGGCCAGTGCGGCCAGGGCGTCGGTGGCGTCGCCGTCGGCCACCTCGCAGAGCGTCGCCCCGGTGGCCGGGTCCTCCACCGCGACGGTGGCCCCGCTCGCCGCCGGCTGCCACCGGCCGCCGATGAGCAGGTCGTGGGGGACCGAGGCGATCAGCTCGGCCTCCCTGGTCGGGCTGGCGGTGCTCACTGCTGGTAGCCCTCCACGACCTGGCCCGGGCGGGTCGCCTCGGCGTCGGGGTCGAGACCGGCGTGGCGGCGGGCCCGGCGCCGGCGCAGCAGGTCCCAGGCCTGGTCGAGGCGGACCTCCAGGTCGGCCATCCGTTCCTTGTCGCCGTCGGAGAGGCCGTCGGCGGCGTGCTCGCGCTCCAGGCGGTGCTCCTCGTCGACGAGCTCGTCGATCCTTTTCACCAGCTCTGCGTCGTCCACGACGTCCTCCTCGGTCGGTCGGCTCATGGGCAGAACGGACCCGCCCCTGCCATGATCGAGCGTAGGACGGGGTGCGCTGCCAGCGCGATCCCGTCCGAGCACCACGCAGGACCCACGAACGAACACGGGAGAACGACCGAACTTGGCTCAAAGTGCCGGCTACCACGAGGACCCCGAGCTCCTCTCCGCCGCCCTGATGGACCGCCACCGCGCCATCGTCTCCATCCAGGAGGAGCTCGAGGCGGTGGACTGGTACGACCAGCGGGTCGAGGCGGCCAGCGACCCGGAGCTGAAGGAGGTCCTCGCCCACAACCGGGACGAGGAGAAGGAGCACGCCGCCATGACCCTGGAGTGGCTGCGGCGCAAGGACCCGGCGCTCGACGAGCAGCTGCGGACCTACCTGTTCACCTCGCTGCCGGTGACCGAGGTGGAAGACGCCGCCATGGACGGCCCCGAGGGCGCCGGCTCGCCCGGCGCGCCGGCGTCGGGTCCGGCCACCGACGGCTCGCTCGGGATCGGGAGCCTGCGGGGGAGTGAGCAGTGAACCACCTGCTCCGGGAGCTCGCCCCCATCTCCGCCGCGGCCTGGTCGCAGATCGACGACGAGGCCACCGCCCGCCTGCGCACCTATCTGGCCGCCCGCCGGCTGGTCGACTTCGAGGGCCCG
>CAJCHX010000472.1 GCA_903970215.1 Acidobacteriaceae bacterium | reverse complement strand
CGGGGGCGAGTCGCCGCCACACGGCCAGTGCGAGCACCGCGGCGACGGCGAAGGTCAGCAGGCACCACGGTTTCATGAACTCCCAGGCCGGGACGCCGAGGATCGCCGCCCCCCGCCCACCCAGCCAGAACCAGCCGGCCGGGTAGTACGGGGGCAGGCCCGCGTAGTTCATGTCCGACAGCCGGGGCGATTCCGTGAGGCGTTGCAGGTACTCGGTCCGGAACTGCTGGTCCAGCTGGAGGCCGCCGTAGTACAGCGGTGTGCGGGCCAGGGGGATTCCGTAGGCCACCGCGGGCAGAGCGGCGGTCAGCACGTATCCGGCAGCGGCGCACAGGCCCCGGCGCGCGCGTCCTTCGCCGCGCCGCTCCGCGACGAAGACCGCGCCCAGCGCGGCGAGGCAGACGATCACGACCGCGCTCGTCACGGCGTGCAGCGAGTAGCCCACCGAGTATGGGGCGCCACGCCACAGGCGCGCACCTGCGATGACGGCGGCCGTGACCGCCGCTGCCGCGGCGAGCGCTGCGACGACCTCTGCGAGTACCTGGACCGGCGCGCGGTCGACGGGGTCGATCGGGTGCATCGTTGCTGAGGCTACCGTCGTCGCCGGGGCACCGCCGGTCGAGCGCGGGGCCGCGGCGGTCTACTCCACCGTCACCGACTTCGCGAGATTGCGTGGCTTGTCGATGTTCTCGCCCAGCGCGAGCGCGGCGTGATACGCGAGCAGTTGGGTCGGGATCATCAGCAGGATCGGGTCCAACTCGGGCGCGCTGCGCGGCACGGTGATGGTCAGCCGTGCGTCGAGCTCTACCCCGTCGTGGGTGATTGCGATGATCTCGCCGCCGCGGGCCGAGATCTCATGTAGCGCACCGATGTTGCGGTCCAGCAGCTCGTCGTCCGGGACGATCGCGACCGTCGGCAGCTCCGGGCTGATCAGGGCCAGGGGGCCGTGCTTGAGCTCGGAGGTCTGGTAGGCCTCGGCGTGCCGGTAGCTGATCTCCTTGAACTTCTGCGCGCCCTCCCGCGCCGTCGGGTAGCCGCGTACTCGGCCGACGAAGAACAGGCTGGGGGCATGTGCCAGCAACTCGGCGGCCTCCACCACTTTGTCGCCGTCGGCGACGATTTCGCCGATCTGCCGCGGCAACTCCTTGAGCGCCTTGACGATTCGCGTTCCATCGGTGATGGACAGGTCGCGGACGCGGCCGAGCGCCAGTGCGAGCAGAGCGAAACCGACGGCCATGTGCGTGTTCGCCTTGGTCGACGCGACCGCCACCTCCGGGCCCGCGTGCAGGTAGATGCCGCCGTCCACCTCGCGCGCAATCGTCGAGCCGACCACGTTCACGAGACCGACGATGGTGCCGCCCTTGCGCTTGACCTCCTGCACCGCGAAGGCCGTATCCGCGGTCTCACCCGACTGACTCACCGCGACGTACAGCGTCTCGGGCTCGATGATCGGGTTGCGGTACCGGAATTCGCTCGCCGGCTCCGCGTCTGCCGGCACGCGGGCGAGGTCCTCGATGAGCTGTGCCCCGAGCTGTCCCATGTAGTACGCCGACCCGCAGCCGAGGATCTTGACGCGGCGGAACCTGCGCAGCGCCTGCGGATCCAGGTTGAGGCCGTCGAGCCGGGCCGTGGCGAATCGCTCGTCGAGCCGGCCCGTCAGCATCCGCTCCAGCGACTGCGGCTGCTCGAGGATCTCCTTGAGCATGAAGTGCTGATGATCGCCGAGCTCCAATTCGTCGGCCGTCATCGTGATGGTGGTGGCCGCCTTGCCGACGTGCTGTGCGTCGGCGGTGAACAGGTGGAATCCACCGGCAGTGACCGTGGCGCACTCGCCGTCGTCGAGGTGCACCACCTGCGAGGTGTGCCGCACCACGGCGGACGCGTCGGAGGCGATGAACATCTCCCGATCCCCGACGCCCAGGATCAGCGGGGAGCCGTTGCGAGCCACGACGATCCGGTCGGGGTGGGCGGTGTCGAGTACCGCGAGCGCGTAGGTGCCCGTGAGGCGAGCGATCGTGGCCAGCACCGCCTCCTCGAGCGTGTCCGCGTCGGCGCGGGCGATCAGGTGCGCGATGGCCTCGGTGTCCGTGTCCGACGTGAGTTCGACCCCGTCGGCCTCGAGGGCGGCGCGCAACGCCCGCGCGTTGTCGATGATGCCGTTGTGGACCACGAACACGGTCGTCGGAGGTGCGTCGGTGCTCCGGTCGGCCGCTTGCGGGTGCGCGTTGGCCTCGGACGGTGCGCCGTGCGTCGCCCACCGGGTGTGGCCGATGCCGACCTTGCCGGCGAGCCGCTTCGGTAGCGCCGCTTCGAGTTCGCGGACTCGCCCGACACTGCGTACCCGCCGCGCGCCGGTGGGGCCGAGCACCGCGATCCCTGCCGAGTCGTAGCCGCGGTACTCCAGTTGGGTGAGACCGTCGATCAGGATCGGGGTGGCCGCCTGGCCACCGATGTAGCCGACGATTCCGCACATACGCTCGCTCCTGTAGATCAGGTGTAGATCAGGCGTCGCAGCTGCCGCTCGGTGAGGATGGGCGCCGCGAACAACCTGGTGGACAGTTCGGCCGCGACCGTGGCGTATATGTCGGCATTGCGCCGACCACGCACCTGTAGGTCGCGGTGCCGGCGGCGAACGAAATCGTCGACCGTCTCGCGGTAGTACGCGGTGACGTCCTCGATCACCCGCGCGGCTTCGGCGGGGGAGAGGCCGGCGGTGCGCGCGACGTGATCGACCAGTTCGGGCTCCGGCACCCGGCCAGTCTTTGTTACCTGACGCGTTATGTCAATTTTCTGCCCGAATGCGGGCAGGTTTAGCGATCTTCGTCTGGCTTGCCGCCCGGATCTCGTCGACCGACAGGGCAGGATCGGTGTCGTAGATGACCGGATCGGCCGTGGGGTCGAAGGCGTACGCGCCGTTCGCCGGGACATGGACGATCCGGTCGACGGTGCGGTATTGAGGAAGGCTGAGGTCTTCGGTGTCCAGCTCGGGCTGTGACAGCCGGTCGGCGGCGAGGTTCGCGAGCGGGCTCGGAACCACGCTGAGGATCAGTCGGCGTGTGCTGCGCGCATTCAGCAGCGACGCGATGCCATAGGTGATCAGGCCGGCGATCGCCGCGTCGGCCAGCGCCATCGGGAGCGGATGGATGTTCCGGACGGCGGCCTCCGCCGCCCGGGCCTTCTGCTCGGCGGCGGGGTCGGTGGGGACATTCGGCAGTTGCTGCTGCGCCGCGCCGAGCTGCCCGTCGATGGCCCCGAGCACGGTTTTGAGCTGCCCGAGTCCGGTCACCAGGTTGTCGGTGGCGGCGATGGCCTTCGGCCGGGCGGCGGCGATCTTCGCGAGGCCGTCCCGCAGGGTCACAGCCGATGCGCGGGCCGAGGCGATGGAGGCATCGACCCCGGCGGCGGCGGTCTGCAACTGCGAATTCATCGACGACAGCGTGCCCCGCAGGCTGCCTGCCTGGCCCGCGACGTTGGCGACGTCGCCCGCCGCGGCGTCGATCTTGCCCAGCTGCGGCGCGACCTTGTTCATATCCGGGATGTGGGCGCCGCGTAGCGAATCGGTGGCGCTCTGGGTGGCCTGCTTGATGGTCTGCCCGTACCCGGACAGCGCCTGCACCTGGCTCAGCGCGCTGTCGATGCCGGCGGTCGCGCTCGCTACGCGGCCGGCGGCCGCGGACGCCGACGGTGTCGAGTCCAGCGCGTCGACCGCCTGTTGCGCGCCCTGGTGGGCGGAGTCCACCGCGTCGAAGATCTGTGGAACGGCCTTGGCCAGGTCGTCGACTCCGCCCGTGGCGTTCACCGCAGCCGTCGAGAGCAGGGTGAACATGGATCGGGACTGGTCGACTGCGCGGCGGGCCGCGATCATGTCGCTGTAACTGGTATCGGGCGCCGGTGTCGGGTAGTCCAGCACGACGCCGAGGTAGGTCGCGGAGCCCGCGATGATCGCCACGAAGACGGCGACGAGCGCTGTTCCGCTCGCAGACCAGCCTCCGTGCAGAAGGCGTGCCGCGAATGCGACCGGGTGCAGACGAGTGTTGGACACGACATAAAGCTACAGCAGTCACACGCGTAACGCGTTTCCTGTGAATCGCCTGATAAGCGCAGGTCAAAAGCCAACCCTAGTCGCTCGGCGGCCTTTGACGCCGTATCCGGGGCCACGGCGCGTCGTCCCTGTCAGACGCGGCCCGTGCTCTCGAGTCGCACGGCACGATCACAAAGGACGACCGCAACGACGCGAAGTTCGACCACAGGGGGTTCAGGACCGCCGGGGACCACGATCCGGCGGACCTGCTGGGGGTGTTCGAGGGGACGCGGGTCTCCGTACTCCCTCTCGCGCTGACGGCGAGGGGACGGTGGGGTGACGGCGGTACCCTGTTCGACGTGACCACAGCCCCCGACGCCGCCACGGCCGCACCGGCGCACCACCTGCGCAAGCAGATCGTGCTGTTCGTGGTGATTGGCGGGTTCTGCGGAGTCATCGACTTCGGCCTCACCGCAGTACTCGGTAAGGAGCTCGGGTTTCCCCTGTTCTGGGCGAAGGCGGTGGGCTTCGTCGCCGGGACCGCCACCGCCTACGTGCTCAACCGCCGATTCACGTTCCAGGCCCCGCCCAGCCACCGGCGGCTGGTGGCCGTGTGGATCCTGTACATCGTCACCTTCGCTGTCCAGGAGGGCATCTTCAACGGGGTGCTGGTGGCGTGGCCCCCGGAGAAGAACCTGCTGCACATGCTGGTGGCCTACGTCCTGGCTCAGGGCACCGCGACGGTGATCAACTTCGTGGTCCAGCGGGTCGTCATCTTCAAGCTCATCTGACGTACCCCGATACCCTCGCCTGATGCCGAGCCCAGACCCCGAACTCATCCAGCGCGGCCTGTTCGCGTACCTGGATTCCACGGTTCCGGCCGATCTGTACGCGGTGGTGGAGTCGGGTGAGGCGACGCGCGAGCGCGATGGCGTGATCCTCGGGCCCGGTGCTGTGATCTGCACCGATACCTACTTCGGGCGGCTCTACGCCAGCTACTGGCAGCGGTGGACTCGGGTCGAGGTGGTCACGGTCACGCTCGAGACCGACGGGTCGCTCGAGGTCACCGTCGTCGCCTCGGATGCGCTCGGCCGTGAGCGGACGGTGGCGGTACGCACCGTCGACGCTCCGGGGCCGATGAGTATCGACGTGCCGCTCGACAGCTTCGTCGACGGCGGCGCCGTGTGGCTGCGCCTCGCGGCGCGCGGCGGTACCCGCGTCTCGCGGGTGCGTTGGACCGCCCCGGCACCCGTCCGGCCGCGCCGCCTCGCGGTGGCGATCTGCACTTTCGACCGGGCCGACCACTGCGCGGCGACACTCGCCACACTCGCGGCCGACGTGGAGCTGACGGACCGGCTCGCCGCCGTGTACGTCACCGACCAGGGCACCGACCTCGTATCCTCGCGCCCCGGGTTCGCGGCTGCGCGCTCGGCGCTCGGTGACCGACTCGTCGGCATCCGGCAGCCCAATCTGGGTGGCGCGGGCGGGTTCTCGCGGGGGATGTACGAGGCGACCGCCGGGGTTCGCTCGATCGATGTGGACGACCTCGGCGATGCTGTCGCGGGTGGCCCCGTCGACATCGTCGTGATGGACGACGATATCCGCCTGGAGCCGGAGTCGGTACTGCGAATGGCGGCCCTGTCGGCACACGCGGTGCGGCCGGTCCTGGTGGGGGCGCAGATGCTGTCGATGTCCGACCCCGCGCGGCTGCACCTGTCGGCGGAACGAGTCGCGATCGGGGAGATGCGGGCCGGCCGCCCGTCCCCTGGCGCACTGGTCGGCGCGGACGTGCGCAGCACGCGGCAGGATCGGCACGTCGATGCCGGCTGGAACGGCTGGTGGACATGTCTCGTCCCCGGCGAGGTCGTCCTCGCGGTGGGGTTGCCGCTGCCGATCTTTCTGCAATGGGACGACATCGAATATGCGGTGCGGGCCCGTGCCGCGGGATTCCCCACGGTGACTTTGCCCGGCGCCGCCGTGTGGCACGCCGACTTCCATCTCAAGGACCGCGACAGCTGGTCCCGGTACTTCGCCACCCGCAACGGCTTGATCATCGCGGCTCTTCACGGCCCGTTCGACGGCGCCCACTACTGCCGGCTACTGCTGCACGACCTGGCGCAGACGATCGCCGGCATGCAGTACGGCCTCGCCGCGACCAAGCTGCTGGCGATCGAGGACTTCCTCGCCGGCCCTGCGGTACTCCGGGACGGCGGGCGCGACCGGCTGGGCGCCGTCGCGCGGCTGCGTGCGGGGTACCCCGACACCGTCGTCCGCCCGGCTGCCGACGTGGTAGCCGCGATGAACCCGCACACCGAGATCGAGCCCGCGGGGCCCGAACCCGCGCCCGACAGGCTGGATCTGGTTCTCGCGAAGCGGATGGTGACGCAGCTCCTGGGCCGGGTCGACCCGCGCCCGGTGACGGTGCCGGCGCACGACGCGCAATGGTGGCACGTCGCTCGATTCGCCGGTGCCGCGGTCACGGATGCGGGACAGGCGGGGATGCGGCTTCGTCGCCGTGACCGCGCCGT
>CAJCHX010000471.1 GCA_903970215.1 Acidobacteriaceae bacterium | reverse complement strand
ACGTCGAAGGCCTCGTCGCGCAGGGCCCGGATGGTGCGGAGGGTGGCGGCCGGATCCGGGGCGACCGCCGCCATCGAACCGTTGGCCGAGGTCGGGATGGAGTTGCCCAGCGGCGTGACGCCGGCGTCGGGCGGCGGCCCGTCGCAGGGACCGAGTACCCGCGCCTCGACGCCCATGCCCCGCAGCGTCCGGGCCAGCCCCAGCACCTGGCCCTGCACCCCTCCCGGCAGGGTGAGGCTGTACGGGCAGACCAGGCCGACTCGCACGGGGTCGCACGATAGCGGCGCCGGCGACGCGCCCTCCCACACCCCCGGCGCACGCAATGCCGGCCCGTTCGTTCGCACGGTCCCCGCCGGGCGTCCGGGGCGCTGCGGTCTCGCGGGCTCGTGCGTTCGCATGCCCATCCCGGCCGGCGCTCCGGCCAGCGGGCTCGTTGCCACCTCGGGCGTCCGGGGCGCTGCGCAGCGTGCTGCCCTGCGCCTGCATCGCGACTCCACGCCGGTTCTCGGTGCAGTGCACAACCGAAACGGTTGTCGAATGCACCGAGAACCCCGTCCGGCACGCTTCCGCGGAAGCGCCGGCGGCTGCGGGCGGGCGGGGCGCCGGCGACCGGGCGGGTGCGCCGCCGGGCGGGCCTGGCGCTTCCGCGGAAGCGCCAGGTGGGTGCGCCGCCGGGGTCAGAGCCTCCGGGCGGTGAGCAGCCCGGTGCGGTACTCGACCTCGATGGGATGGCCGAGCGCCTCCAACGCATCCCGCAGCTCCCGCCCGAGCTCGGAGAGGAGGTCGGCACCGAGGAGCCGGTGGTCGCTCTGGGTGGAGGCGAGCTCGACCCACGCCTCGGGCGAGTAGGTCTCCGTCCACGGGTACCAGGTCCGCGCCCCGGGCACGACCCCGGTCCACGGACCGGCGGCCAGGGCCAGGTCGGCGGGGTCGTCCGACAGGTCGAGCACGTCCACGTCGGTGAGGATCCAGCTCGAGGCGAGCAGACCGGGCGCATGACGCCCGTAGACCCGTTCGAAGACCGATCGGACCTCCGCCGTATGGCGGAGGTCGCTCCAGAAAGCGGCGAACCGGCCACCGGGACGCACGACCTCGGCGGCTTTCGCCGCGCCCCGCACCGGGTCGACCCAGTGCCACGCCGTGCCGGAGACGAGCAGATCGAAGCGGCGCCCGGCCGCGTCCCAGGTCTCGAACGTGCCGATCTCGACATCGAGGCCGTGGGTGCGGGCCACGGCGGCCATGCGCGGGTCGGGTTCGACCCCGAGCACGGTCCGTCCGGCTCCGAGGAAGAGCCGGCCGGCCTTGCCCGTCCCGCACCCGACGTCGATGATCGCCGCCGGTCCGTCGGCGAGGAGGTCCGCCACCATCGCCGGTGGGTAGCTCGGCCGGGCCCGGTCGTAGGCCTCGGCGACGGCCCCGAAGCCCTCGGCCCGGGCCCGGTCCTCGTGGGGCGGGGTGTCTGCCAACGTCCTTCCGCTGTTACAGCTGCGGCATCGTCGTGGCCACGCGCAGCTCCAGGACGCGAAGGACGTCGCCGTCGACGAGCATCTCGTAGCGGTAGGTGCCGGTGCGCCTGATGAGGAGCGGGATCGGCAGGGACAGCTGCGCCGCCACCCCGCCCTCGTGCATGCCGGCGGCGCGGACGGGCATGACGGGGATTTCGGTGTCGGCGAGATGCTCCCCGTCCTCGTGGCGGACCACGACCCGCATCACGTGCGGGCTGCCGAGCTCGGCCTCGTCCCAGACGACTCTGCCGACGAAGGTGAAGGCAACGTTCATCGGCAGCGACGTGGCATTCAGGCGGTCGATCCCGGCGCCGAGCATCGAGATCAGGTTGTCCTGGGCCAGGGCCGCATGGCAGAGGAGGGCGTAGTCGGCGGTGGCCATCGACCGAGCGTACGCAATCGACATCGCGCGGCCGGTCCGGACCCGTCCCGGGGTACCGTGCTGGAGCGGGTTTCGACTCGTGTGTCTTGTAGGTCCCCCGACTGCCCGCCCGGTCGGTGGGACCTCGGCGCGTCAGGGGCCGGTGTGGAGCTGGTCGCTCGGTCAGTTGGGGCTGCGTCTGTCACGGTGCAGATCGCTGACGTGCACTTCCGCCCCGTGATTCCGGCGCTGAACTGGAAGTTGTTCTGTCGGCGCGTGCCGTATCTTGCTCCCTCTTGCGCCAAGCTCGCGTCACGACGGGGTGCCAGTCCGGCGTGCGGCGAGCCGGTGGATCAGCACCCGGACGTTACGGTCTTCCGAAGCTGTCCGGACCCCGGCTGTCCACAGCGGCCTTCGCCGCCCACCGTCTGAACCGATGCCGAGCCGTGTCAAGCCCCGTCGTCGCTCCTGCCGGCTGAGTCGCGTAACGATCGCGTCCTACGAGAGCTGACCTGCGGATTTGTATGACTGAGCCAGTTGGGCTGCACCGTCGAGCAGGGGCGGCCCTGGCGACTACACCCCCATCTGCGAGGAACCCCGTTTTCTGAGGTCGAGCCGGGTGCGCAGCCAGAAGGCACCTGACATCAATACAACGAATACTATGGAGCTTAGGAAGGTGCCCAAGACAAGACCGACCCCGAGACGATCAAGTAGGAACCCTGTCCCCACGGTCAACAGGCAAGAAACGGAGACCAGAATGTAATTTCTCTTTTGACGATCTTCACTCTTGTGCAAACCAACTCCCGTCACTAGCTGAAGTAGCTGTGACTACTTCTCGCATCACAAGGTCCGTCTTTATTGCCAGAAATCCTCCGGATCGACGTCCAGCTTTGCCGCAGGCTCGATGCTAGGTACGGCGCAAGCATTTGCCGACAGATACCTCACAAGCGCACACCTCGCACACCGGGCGGACTCTACTCGCCGACCGCCAACAGGACCGTCTCGGCAAGCTGATCGCCGAAGAGCGCCACGTCCCCGTCGAGGTCCGCTGAGCCGCCTATCAGCGAATGGTCGCCGCCTATCGCGATCCCGACCGGGCCGCAGGCCGCGAACTCATGGTCGCCCTCATCGACAGCCTCGCCACCAGCGTCCCCGCCGCACTCCACGAGCTGGTCACCCTCGCCCGGACCCTCACGAAACGCTCCGCTGACGTGCTCGCCTACTTCGACCGGCCCCGCACCAGCAACGGCCACACAGAGGCGATCAACGGCCGCCTCGAGCACCTACGTGGCTCAGCCCTCGGCTTCACGAACCTCACCAACTCCATAGCCAGATCCCTGCTCGAGGCCGGCGGCGCCTCAGACCCCACCTACACCTTCGATTGTGAAGAGACCGTTAATGCCCACGGCTTCGACAAATGGCACTACAAACGTTCGACCTCGACATCCAACGCGCTCGAGGCGGCGGTGAGAGCGTCGAGCTGCGTTTCGCAGTCGAAGACCGCTTGGCCAGTTGGGCTGCAACAGTCGAGCAGGGCGGACTCGAAAACGCTTTTAAGAATCTTCATATTTTCGACGAGGGGTAATCCCAAAAATTCGGAGCCGGGTTCTCATTGACAAGCGCCGGAAGTTATAAACTAGATTGGCGTACACGAGGACTATAGCGAGGACCCACCACAAATCTTTCTCTACAAGGCTCGCGCTCAAGACGGTGAAGGCGACAGCGAACAGAAAGAGGACCCGCCAGACATTTACTATCCTACGGTTGCGTTCTCCGCCCATGCTTTCCGGAGAATTCTCAGATCTCATTCATCGCTACAATTCTCCCACTCGATGTTCTCCCGGTGCAGGCGGACGAGCTCGTCGCGTTCGTTCTCGGGCAGCGTCAGGATCATCCCTACAGGTCCGAGCCCCCCGATCGAAATTCAACCAGTTATGCAACGTCGAGTCAGCGATCCCAAACTGCAGGCCACCTCCACGATCGGCCGGTCCGACGAGCGGACCAGCTCCGCCGCTTCACGCCGGAGCTCCGGCGGGTCCTTGCTCGAACGACCAAACACGCGCTCCTCCGACTGGGGTCCCCCACCCAGAATCAGGTGTCCACGCGACCGGGTCAAGCTCAATTTCTGAAACCAGCGACTTCGTCTTCCTGCTTCTCCTTGTCGGCGCCGGATTCGGCGCCGCTCTCATCCCCGGCATCCGTCGCCCAGCACCGCTGCGACAGCGACGTCCACCTCCGACCCATCGCCACACCACCCGCTACCGTCTCACTTCACCTCGCCTGGCAACGCAGCGACACTCGGCTCGCCCTCGCCGAAGCCGTCATCCTCGCCGCCGGTCCCTGACCAGCTGTGGACATCTGGCAGCATTGTGCCCCCCTCGACCGTGCCTCGAAGCATACGTCGTAGCGGAGTTACGACGCCGCCCCCCGAGGTCTAGCTACGCATCGGCGAGGGGCGAGACGCTCCGGTCACTGGGCCAGTTGGGCTGCAACAGTCCCGTAGGAGCGTCGATGAGCGTCAGCAGGGGTGAATTAGGCCGCTGAGCTGGGATTTCTTCTCTCGTCAGTTGCCATCACTTGCCATCACTTCTCGCTGACCTGAGGACTAGCTGAGGACTGGCTGAGGACCGCCGGGGTACTGTCTCAACCGTGGCCAGCGAGATCGAGCGCAACCGGGCACTGGTTGCCCTCTTTGACCTCTCCTCCGGCGACTTGCGGACCCCCGTCTCCTGGGTCCGAATCGCCGAGCGCTCCGGCTTGGTGCAGGCAGTCAACGAGCAAGCCATGAACGAGCTCGCCGACGCTGGCCTGATCCAGGTCGAGCCGCCTC
>CAJCHX010000470.1 GCA_903970215.1 Acidobacteriaceae bacterium | reverse complement strand
CGTCTGGTAGTGGTTCACGGTGTACCACGCGCTGTGGTCGCTGCCGGTGATGATCCGCTCGGCGTCACGCGTCTGGCCCCGTTTCTTGACGTTGACGTCCCACTCCTTGTACGTCACGCGCCTGCCGTTCACGGTAGCGGGCAGCCGACCCTCTCGGTTCGAGAAGACGGTGCCGCCGTGGGTGCCCGAGCCGTCGTTCGGCGGCCAGGTGCCGGCATCGATCCAGGCGAGGGTGGCGAGCACGCGCGCCGGAACCCCTGCGGTCGCGCCCGGCGCGGTGGTGCCGGTCGGCAGTCCTGCTGCCGTCACGGTATGCGCCGCTAGCGGCGCGGCGGTCGATGTGGACGAGTCCTTCGAGCAGCCCGCGATCGTCAGGCCCATCAGGACCATGAGGAGCGCGAGCAGGCCGCTCGCTGTAGTCACTATCCTGCGCACGGCATGCACGCTACCGGACTCGGCCGATCGGCTGCGTCGGGCCGGTCTCGGCGCCGCGGTTGCGGCAGACGGGCGACCGAACCCCACAGTACGTTCGTACTGGTTCGACTTCACCCGCGCCGGACCACTGTTCGAGGTCGGTTATGATCTCTTTCAACGGTCATGAGTGTCAGCGTTCAGCCCCGGCTCGCTGACCGGCAACCCTCCTACCCGCGGTGGGGTGCCCCGGGTGATGACCAGGTTTCCCGGTGACGGACTCACGTCTCGTCGCCGGGCGGCAAGCGCGATGGAGGATTCATGACTACGAGTGCCATTCCCGACCGAACCACGGCGCCCGCACCAGCTACGGCAGGGTGGGCCTACGCACCCGACGGCGCCCGGCAGTCGGTCTCGATCGGATCGCTTCGGCTCGAGTCGGGTGGTGTGCTCGACGACGTGACGATGGCGTTCCAGCGCTGGGGCCGGCCGAATGCCGCCGCCGACAACGTGGTGTTGGTCCTCCACGCGCTGACCGGCGACTCCCACGTGACCGGCCCCGCGGACGCCGACAACGCGCTGACCGGGTGGTGGGACGGGCTGATCGGCGCCGGTGCACCGGTCGACACCGGCGAGTGGTGTGTGCTGGCCGCCAATGTCCTCGGCGGCTGCTCGGGCTCGACCGGACCGAGCTCGGTCGCTCCCGACGGTCGCGCGTTCGGCTCCCGATTCCCCACGATCACCGTCCGCGACCAGGTGGCCGCCGAACACGCGTTACTGGGCTGCCTCGGAGTAACCGAGGTGGCCGCGGTGCTCGGCGGCTCGATGGGCGGGGCGCGCGCCTTGGAATGGGCCGTGATGTACCCCACCGAGGTGCGGGCCGCGCTGATCCTGGCCGTGGGTGCGCGCGCCACCGCCGATCAGATCGGCACACAGACCACGCAGATCGAGGCGATCAAGGCCGACCCGCACTGGTGCGGCGGCGACTACCACGACTCCGATCTCCTGCCGGATGCCGGACTGGGGATCGCACGGCGGATCGCGCACCTCACCTACCGCACCGAGATCGAGTTGGACACGCGGTTCGGCAACTCCGGACAGGACGACGAGAACCCGCTGGCCGGCGGCAGGTACGCCATCACCTCGTACCTCGATCATCAGGCGGACAAGCTGGTCGCGCGATTCGACGCAGCAAGTTACGTGGCCTTGACGGATGTACTCAACCATCACGATGTGGGCCGTGGACGCGGTGGTATCGCAGCGGCGCTGCGCGGGTGCCCGGTACCGGTGGTCGTCGGTGGGATCGACTCCGACCGGCTGTATCCGCTGCGCCTGCAGGAGGAGATCGCCGAACTGATGCCGGGCTGTGCGGGTCTGCAGGTGATCACGTCGCGCGACGGGCACGACGGCTTCCTCACCGAGTTCGACGCGGTCGGCGCCCTGCTGACGTCGACGATGGAGCTGGCGCGCAGCTGACCGGCCCGGGTCGAGCGCGCGACCCGGTCAGCGCGGTGCGCGGGGTGCGCGGGGGTTGATTCAGTTGGGCGGCTGCGCGACCGCGGTGTTCCCGCCCCCGGCGGGCACGTCCGTACCGGTCGGCGTGCCTGCGCCCGCGGCAGGGGGCTCGGGACGCGGTGGTAGTCCGGTGCCCGGTTCATTCACAGCGGGTCCCGACGTGCCCGCGGTCGCCCCGTCGGCGCCTGACGGTGCGACCTGTTCCGGGGTGTCGGCCGATCCGGTCCCGGTCGGTCCTTCGCCCGGCTGCGTGACACCGGGCACATCCCCGGTCGGCCGCGGCACTCCGTAGGGCCGGACATGGGCGCTCGGAGCCTCGTCCGTGCCGCTGGTCCGCGATGGCGTCGGCCACGACGTCGCCCGCAAGCTGCCGTCACCGGTCGGAGGCGCCACCGGTGATGGGGTGGCGAAGATGGTCATCGCGGGCTCGTGACCACTGCGCTGCGTCGTCGCCGCGGGCGACGCTACCGTGGGCAAAGCGTGATCGCGCGGCTCGTCGACGGCGCCGCGGTGCGGCACGGTATGCCCTGAGGTGTGCACCGCCACGCCTGTGCTCACCACGTACGGTCCGCCGATCTGTTGGTCGGTGACGCCGATGGTGGCCGGCGGCGCCGTCGCTCCGGAGTCGCCGACGGTTCCGATGGCGCCCGTCGCCAGCGTTGCGACGATCGCCGCGAGCAACACTCCAGCCACTACCAGCAGCGGCAGAGCGAATGCGGCAAGCCGAGTCCCGTGCCCGCCGAGGGTCGCCAACCGCCCGCTGTCACGAGTGGGGCCGCCGGACGCGGCACCCGCCGCACCGGCCGCCACATCCGCTGCCAGCAAGGCCGCGCCCACGGCCGCGGCCGCATCCGGGTCCTCGGGCACCACCACTGCCGTCGCCGGGAACGTGCGGCGGACGAGCTGCTCGACGGCCGCCACCACCGCGGGCACGGCCGCGCCGGCCCCTACCAGCACCACGACCTGGGGCGGTGCACCACAGACACGGAGTGCGCCCGTGATCCGCGCGGTGACTTCGTCGGTCCGATCCGTCCAGCGCTCAGGGGTGCCGGAACCCAGGCGGCGCGGCACGGACCGCCAGCGCACCGCACCGGAGCCCACGTCGACCAGGTGCAACCGCGCACCCGAACCGAGATCGACCAGCAGCGCCGACTCGTACCGCGCGATCGCGCCCGAGGCGTCGAGGGCTCGTAGGACCGCATCGACCTCGCGAACGACCGTGGCGGTGCGTCGTGGCCCCACGGAACGCAGCCGTAACCCCAGCACTTCGCAGCGGCTGCTGCTGGCGACGCCGTAGGCCGAGATCGGTTCGTCTGTGTAGGCCTCGAGCAGGCCGAACCCGGAGCTGATGCGCTCGGCCGAGCAGAAGCTCGGGAACCCGCCCGGAGCGATGGTGCGCGTCTGCCGGTCGATGATGTCGCCACCGTCGGTGGTCACGAGGGCACAGTGCACCACGCCCCGCTCGGAGGAGGCGCCGAGCGACGTGATCGCCATTCGCACTACCTCCGTCCGGATCGGGCATATCGTCGTTCAGGTGAGCGAATCCGGGACTATTGAGTGCCCGACTGCGCGACCGCTATCAAATACACTCTAGCTTGATATCGAATCGTTACCGAAACCGCCGCTGAATTCTTACTTTACTTTTAACAATTTCAGGCGGTGGCTCGGTCGGCGCCGTCGCGGTCCCACTGACGGGCGTCTGGACAGCCCGGAGCTACCTGGTGCCGAGCGGACTGATCCCCCAAGCGACCACCAGGATCGCGGCCGACGCGGCGGCGAGCACCGCCACGTCGAACGCGCGTGAACGCACGCGAAGCAGTCCGGCGCGCCGATTACTCAGGACGGCGCGCAGGACGGCGGCCACGCCGGTCCCGGTCCCGAAGACGACGAGTCCGCGACGCCACCGATCGAGCGCCACCAACAACATCGCGGCGGCGAGAATCACCACGACCAGGGTGAATGCGGCGTTGGCCATGACGGCGCGCACGGCGCGCGCCCGATGCATCCGCTCGGCCCCGGTCCGGACGCGCGGACGCGGCGCCGCGTGACGCCGTCCGGTCACCCCGCGGTCGCCGCTACGCGCCGCTCGGCGGCGTCGAGGACGTTGCCGAGCAGGAAGGCGCGCGTGAGCGGCCCGACGCCGCCGGGGTTCGGCGACAGGAAGCCTGCGACCTCGGCCACATCGTCCGCGACGTCGCCGCGCAGCCCCTGCGCCGTCCGGCTCACACCCACGTCGAGCACGGCCGCACCGGGCTTGACCATGTCCCGGGTGATCAGGCCCGGCCGCCCCGCGGCGGCGATGACGATGTCGGCGCGGCGCACCTCGGCGGCCAGATCGCGGGTCCCCGTGTGACACAGGGTCACGGTCGCGTTCTCGGTACGGCGCGTGAGGAGCAGCCCGATGGGGCGGCCGACCGTGACGCCGCGGCCGACCACGGTCACGTCGGCGCCATCCAATCGCACTCCGTACCGCCGGAGCAGGTAGACGATGCCGTGCGGCGTGCACGGCAACGGCCCGTCGGCGCCGAGTACCAACCGCCCCAGGTTGATCGGGTGCAGCCCGTCCGCATCCTTCTCCGGGGCGACCCGCTCGAGGATCGCGTTCTCGTCGAGGTGCCTCGGCAGCGGCAGTTGGACGATGTATCCGGTGCACTCCGGATTGGCGTTGAGCTCGTCGATCACGTCCTCGAGCTCGGCCTGCGTCACCGTCGCAGGCAGGTCGCGCCGGATGGATGCGATGCCCACCTTGGCGCAGTCCGCGTGCTTGCCGCGCACGTACGACTGCGAACCGGGGTCGTCGCCGACGAGGACGGTACCGAGCCCGGGCGTGATCCCCCGCTCACGCAACGCCGCCACTCGGTCGCGGAACTGCTCGAACAGCTCGTCGCGGGTTGCCTTGCCGTCCAAAACCGTCGCCGTCACGGGCGCAGTCTACCGAGCCCTAGGCGCGCGATCGAACGGCCGGCGGGGGCGTCGGCACCGACTTGCGCGAATCCGTCAACTTGCGCGAAACGCGGGGAAGTGAGGCAAGATAAGCATCATGACCAACCCCTCTCCCGTAAGGCAATCGATCAATGCCGTGTGGCAGCTGACTCTGGCTCTCGGCATCCTCTCCATCGTCATCGGTGTCGTCATTCTCGCGTGGCCCGGCCCCTCGCTGCTCGTGGCGGGGGTCGCGTTCGGCGTCTACCTTCTGACCAGCGGCTTCTTCCAGGTGGTGACCGCATTGTTCGGCGAGGAACACCACCGGGTCTTCGGTGTGGTCAGCGGCGCCCTGTCCATCGTGCTGGGCTGCCTCTGCTTGCGGAGTGCCGCCGAGACGGTGCTCCTCATGGCCATCTGGATCGGTATCGGATGGCTGTTCCGCGGCATCTACACCGCCTCGACGGCTATCGGCCAGCCCGCCCTGCCGCAGCGTCCGTGGGTGGTGTTCACCGGTGTCGTGTCTGCGATCGCCGGCATCGTGCTGCTGGTCAGCCCGTTCAGCTCGATCTGGATCCTGATGCTGGTCGCAGGCATCTGGGCGCTCGTGCTGGGCGTCGGCGAGATCGGCACGGCCTTCCAGGTCCGCAAGGCGGCCCACGGGGTGCGCTGACCTGCTATCGACCACATATATCGACGGGCGCGCCGACATCGGCGCGCCCGTCCGTCGTTTCAGAGCAGTTCGGTTAGGCAGCGGCCTACAGAGCGCCCTGCTCCGGTCGACCCGCGGGCAACGGCGTCATCGTGGTGACGACGGGCGGCGCAGCGAGCAGTTGTCCCACGGCGGCTTGGATCCCCCGGATCGCATCCCCTTTCATGTGAGCCGCCAATTCCTCCGGGGTCGACCACTTCTCGATCATCGTGACGGTGCCGTCGGACGCGTCGTGGATCGCATATTTGAGACATCCATTCTCGGCGTGCACCGCGGGAATCGCACCCTGCAGCGCAGAGATCAGGTCGGCGGCGCGGCCATCCACCGGCCGGAACACCGCTGTGACGATCACGGACATCGCGGTACCTCATACTTCTCTCGGGGTGCGCGCTTCTCTCGGGTGCGCGCTTCTCTCGGGGTGCGGTCTGTGGGGCGGCGACGGCCCTGCCCTCCCATTCGATCACTCCGCGCTCGCGCGGGAGGGCGTTCTTCGTCCATTTCCCGCAGCGTCGCCTTCTCTGTCGCAGATGCCCCAGCACATCCCGCCGCGCATGCCTGCCGCTCGGTGACGCATTTCCCTCTTGCCGCCCTCCCCTGCCACACTGACCCGTCGTGTTCCGGATTCTGTTCTTCGAGCCACGGATCCCGCCCAACACGGGCAATGCGATCCGACTCGCCGCCGCCACCGGATGCGAGCTGCATCTGGTGGAGCCGTTGGGCTTCGACCTGTCCGAGCCCAAACTCCGGCGCGCCGGGCTGGACTACCACGACCTCGCGGTGGTGACGGTCCACCGCGACCTCGGCTCCGCGTGGGCCGCTCTCGCGCCCGAGCGGGTGTACGCGTTCACCGCGCACGCGAATCGATACCACCACCAGGTCCAATACCGACCCGGCGACGTGTTGTTGTTCGGTCCCGAGCCCACCGGGCTACCCGACGAGGTGCTGGCCGATCCGCATGTCACCGACCGCCTCCGGATCCCCATGCTCGCCGGGCGACGTTCACTCAACCTCGCGAATGCAGCCGCGATCGTCGCGTACGAGGCCTGGCGGCAACAGGGCTTCGACGGGGCCGTTTAGCGATTTTCAGAAGCGCGCGTTCACCACCCGCGCGGGTGCGGGGGGAATACGCTCGTGACGTGACTGAACCCGAGGGCTTCGCGGCCCGGACGATGTCCGCGGCGAACGCCGGGATGTTCACGACCGCGTTGGACCGGCAGGCCGAGATGGACCTGGTCCGTGAGTTGCGTACGTGGTGTCGCGGGATGCTCGAATTGCGGCCGGGCGCAACGGCACTGGACATCGGCTGCGGGACGGGCGCCGAGTTGATGGAACTCGCCCGACTGGTGCAACCGGGAGGCCGGGCGATCGGCGTGGACGCCAACCGGCCGATGCTCGACGTCGCCGGGGAGCGGACGAGCGGGATTCCGGGCGTCACCGTCGTGGAAGGCGAGGCGTCGGAGCTCACGTGGCTCGAATCGGGCACCGTGGATGCGATCGTCTGCGAACGCGTCATCCAGCACCTGACGTACGACCCGGTGCTTGCGGTCCGGGAATTCGCCCGGGTACTGGCTCCGGCCGGATCGGTGGCGATCACCGATACCGACTGGTCCTCGGCAAAAATCGTGGTTCGAGACGACCCTGCCACCACCGACTACCTGATGGCGCTGTTCGAGAAGCTGCCACGACCCCGGATGGCCAATCGGCTCGCCGGACTCGAACTGTCGAACTATTGCGCCGCAGCGGGCCTCGATGTCGTCGCTCATCGCACCGGACGCCTCGGAAACCTCGCGTCGGCATTGCTACCAGGAGCGACCGACGGAATCCGCGCGATGGCAATGACACACCTGCCGCCCGCCGAGGTGGACGAAGCCGGCCGGACGCTGAGCGCCGCGCTCGCTGACGGGCGACTCGAGGTGACCGTCGACCTCCACGCCGTGATCGCCCGGCATCCCGCTCGCGACGAGTAGGTGCAGGCCGGGCTCATCGCACGGTGGGTCCACCGACCGGTCCCGGCGGGTGGTCGAGTGCCGAGGGTCGACAGTGGACCCGAGTGGATCAGCCGTCTCGGGGGCGACGGATATCGGGCTTGCAGTGGCGCCGCTTAGCGGTCAATGACGTGTCATGCGGGGTATCCCATCTCGCTGGGGTGGCGATGTTGTAGTTCGAAGAACGAGGACGCAACGAGGGCTGCGACTTGGTCACGCCAGGAGTGTCCGGGCACGATCATGTCGAGGAGATACGAGACGACGCTGACAGTGCCGTAGACGCGCTCGACCTGCGTCTGATCCTCCGGCAGCCCGGGGATGACGGGAAGGTGCCGGATCCGCTGTGATGCGCCGAGCGGTGTGAGTTGCCGATTCCACAGTCGACCGTGGTGGGCGCAGATGTTGCGCACCACAGTCAGATGCTCGAGCCAGTTGGCCAGCGGCGGGTGTTTGACCCACTTCGCTCGCGCCGTCTTCGAGGCGCCGGGTGCGATCGTCACCTGGAACCAGTCGGCGATCGTTTTCTGGTCGGCGGCGCGCATCCCGGCATACAGCTTGGACAGGTCGGAGAAGTCGAGAAGATCGGTCAGCACCCAGATCGGGATCTGCCCGTCGTAGTTGCTGTAGTGATGATCGACGAACTCGTCGCGGCCGCGCGCTCGGTTGATCCGACTCGTCACGGTTCTCCACCACGAGGCGTGGTCGAAGCCGGGGCGGAAGTTCGCGGCGTCGGTGTGGGCCAGCGGTCCGATCTGTCCGAGTAGGTAGCCGGTGCGGCTGCGGACGGCGACCTCGATCTGTTCGACACCTCCGATGACCAGGCTCTTGAGGTGGCGGTCGAAGTCGTACAGTGCGGCTATCTCGGCGAAGCTGGTGCCGGGAACGAACTCGCTGCGTCGGCGCGCCGCCCCGCTGGGGTCGGGTTGGCGGTACGGGTACCAGTACCCGCTCAGTCGCTAGTAGCCGACCGCCGCCAACCGATGCCGAGCCTGTGCGACATCGGGTAGGTTCATCCCCCGGCTGCGGAGCAGTGCGATCTGCTCATCGATCGACAGCCACGTCTTGAGGGGTCGGCTCATGGCGCGAGACCCTACCGAAAGAGATCCGGCCCGCTCCCAGGAACTCCTAGTGCGGGCCGAACTATTGATCCCACTGTAGCGCGTCGGCTGGGCGCCCGGCAATCGCCGGTGGTAGAACATCGGCGAACGCGGGGCCACAGAGCACGCTGATGTTGGCCGACTAACGTTCTCCAAAATGCACCCCCGGTCACTCTCGCGGCGCTGACCAGCAGTTTTCCCGAAGTGCAGCCAACGTATCAGCACGCGAAGGTGGCGTGGTCGCGACTCCCAACTCGGATTCGACCTGCTCGATCCCGAACGTCACGATTGGCCGGCGACGAGGCGACGTACAGCCCGATACCCCGGCCGCCTGGACGCCCACACAGCCTCGACCCACCTTCAATTTGAGTGATACTATCAATTGATAGCGTCTATCAGTTAGGTGATCGCCATGGCACGCACCGGATCGAAGAAGTGGTGTGCCCTCGGCGCGCTCACACTCGCCGTACTCGCCGTCGGCTTGGACGGCACCGTGCTCAGCGTCGCGCTACCGACCCTCGCCAGGGCCCTGCACGCGTCCGAGTCCGATCTGCAGTGGTTCTCGTCCGGCTATCTGCTCGTGCTCGCGGCGGCGATGCTTCCCCTGGGCCTCATGGGTGACCGCTACGGCCGGAAGAAGGTCATGCTCTTCTCGCTCGCCCTGTTCGGTGTGGGCTCCGCGGGTTGCGCCTACTCGACGACCGTCGCGGAGTTCATCGCGGCCCGGGCCGTACTCGGCATCGCCGGAGCCGGCATCGTGGTCATGGCGATCTCGGCACTCACGGTGCTGTTCACCGACACCGAGCGACCCAAGGCCGTCGGCGTGTGGGCGGCTGCGAACTTCCTCGCCCTACCGATCGGCCCCATCCTCGGCGGCTGGCTGCTCACCGACTACTGGTGGGGCTGGGTCTTCCTGCTCAACGTGCCGGTCGCGGCGATCGGCCTCGGAGCGACGGCGATCCTGGTCCCCGACTCCCGCGCAGCTCAACCTCCCGGCCTGGATCCCACCGGGATCGTGCTTTCCGTGACCGGCCTCGTCGGTGTCACGTATGGCCTCATCCAGGCCGGCGAGTACGGCTGGAACGATCTCGGCGCGTGGCTGCTGATGATCGGCGGCCTCATCGTCCTGGTCGCCTTCTTCGCGTGGGAGCGCCGGATCAATCGCCGCCCCGGCGGTGAGCCACTTCTCGACCTCGCGCTCTTCCGCTCGAAGGCCTACCTGTGGGGAGTGATCCTGGCGGCGGTCGCAGTGCTCGCGATGTTCGGGGTCCTGTTCACGATTCCGCAGTACTTCCAGGGCGTCCTCGGCACCACGGCTATGGGATCCGGCGTTCGGCTCCTGCCGCTCATCGGCGGGCTCCTGGTCGGTGCACTACCCGCAAGCGCGATCGCAAAGCTGATCGGAACCAAATTCACTGTCGCCCTTGGCTTCTGCGCAATGGGGCTAGGCCTGCTGATCGGCACCACCACCAGCGTCGCTTCAGGTGCGGGCTTCGTCGCGACATGGATGGCGATCTGCGGTTTCGGGCTCGGGATCGCGATGGCGACCACATCGTCGACTGCGCTGGCCGAACTGTCGGAGAATCAAGCAGGAGTGGGATCGGCTGTGCTGCAGGCACTGAACAAAGTCGGAGGGCCGCTCGGCTCGGCCGTCCTGGGCAGCGTGCTGGCCTCTGCCTACGTAGCCCGCCTCGGCGTCTTGGACCTGCCCACATCGGCTGCGGCTGCGGCCAGGCAGAGCGTGTTCGGCGGCCTCGCGGTTGCCCACAAGATCGGATCCCCCGCGCTCGCCGATTCGGTGCGCTCGGCCTTCGTCCACGGCATGGACAGTGCGCTCGCCGTCTCGGCGGGGTTCGCATTCGCGGGCGTG
>CAJCHX010000469.1 GCA_903970215.1 Acidobacteriaceae bacterium | reverse complement strand
CCGCGCCTCGGCAGCACCGACGAGGGTTCGACCGTCGTCGGGACCGCTGCCGCAGCCCAGCTGGTTCCGCTCGCGGAGGCATGGACGCGCGGCGCGATGAAGCTGCCGCCGCTGTCCTGGGTGCCGGGGTCGCGGGCGGTCCGGGCGTGGGCGCTCGCGGCCGGGGAGGCCGACGGCGACCGCTACGTTCTGGGGCTCGATCCGCACTGCGCGGAGTCGTATGCGGGCCTCGCCACATCGCTGATGCGCACCGGCGTAGCGCCCACGTTGGTGGGTACCCGGGGTGGGCGGCCCGGTCTGCGAGTGGCCGGGCACCGACGGCTCGTGCGGCTGTTGGAGATGATCGGCGACCCGCCGAACCGTGCCGCTGCAGACAGTTGGCCGCGGGTCTGACCCGGGGTCACACGAATCGGCGTGCAGAGGCACCTGTATATAAGGTGGAGCCGCGGTGCGCGTAGGAACGTTTCGCCGCGGCCCTGTCGCGCCGGTCCACGACGACCGGGAACGCCGGCAAGCGGAAGAGAGAGGTTGTTCATGGCACAGCGCGCAGCAAGGACGGCGACCGCCGGACCGAATGGGGTGCGGCGTCTGGTGATCGTGGAGTCCCCTGCCAAGGGTAAGAAGATCGCCTCGTACCTGGGGGCGAACTACACGGTGCGCGCCTCGATGGGCCATATCCGCGACCTCCCGAGCGGCGCGGCCGAGGTTCCCGCCAAGTACAAGGGCGAGAGCTGGGCACGTCTGGGAGTCGACGTGGACCACGACTTCGAGCCGCTCTACGTGACCTCGCCCAACAAGAAGGCCACGGTCGCCGAGCTGAAGGCACTGCTCAAAGACGCGGATGAGCTCTACCTCGCGACGGACGGTGACCGCGAGGGCGAGGCCATCGCGTGGCACCTGCTGGAGGCGTTGAGCCCGAAGATCCCATACAAGCGGATGGTGTTCCACGAGATCACCCCGCAGGCCATCCGCGCGGCGGCCGACGACCCGCGTGAGCTCGACATGAACCTCGTCGACGCGCAGGAGACCCGGCGCATCCTGGACCGGCTGTACGGCTACGAGGTCAGCCCCGTGCTGTGGAAGAAGGTCATGCCGCGGCTGTCGGCCGGCCGCGTGCAGTCCGTGGCGACCCGCATCATCGTCGACCGCGAGCGCGAGCGCATGGCGTTCCGCACCGCGTCGTACTGGGACATCGCCGCGCGCATCGACGCGGGCGCCGAGGCCACCCCACGACTCTTCTCCGCGCGCCTGGCCACGGTCGGCGGCGCGAAGGTCGCGACGGGTCGCGACTTCGACGCGCGTGGTCAGCTGAAGAAGGCATCGGGCGTCGTCGTGCTCGACGCGGCGCGGGCGACCGCACTCGCCGAGGGGCTCCGGGACCGGCCGATGACGGTGACGTCGGTCGAGGAGAAGCCGTACACCCGGCGTCCGTACGCGCCGTTCATGACGTCGACGCTGCAACAGGAGGCCGGCCGTAAGCTGCGGTTCTCCACCGACCGCACCATGCAGGTCGCGCAGCGGTTGTACGAGAACGGCTACATCACGTACATGCGTACCGACTCGACGACGCTGTCGGAGACCGCCATCAACGCGGCCCGGAACCAGGCGCGTCAGCTGTACGGCCCCGACTTCGTGCACCCGACGCCTCGCCAGTACACCCGCAAGGTGAAGAACGCCCAGGAGGCGCACGAGGCGATCCGCCCGTCCGGCGATTCGTTCCAGACCCCCGGCCAGCTGGCCTCGGTACTGAACTCGGACGAGTTCCGGCTGTACGAGATGATCTGGCAGCGCACCGTCGCCTCTCAGATGGCGGACGCCAAGGGGACCACCTTGAGCCTGCGGATCGAGGGCGTTTCCGCGTCTGGCGAGACCGCCGAATTCACCGCGTCGGGCCGCACCATCACCTTCCCGGGATTCCTGTCGGCGTACGTCGAGACCGTCGACGAATCGTCGTCGGGCGAGGCGGACGACGCCGAGTCGCGCCTGCCGCAGCTCACCCAGGGCCAGTCGGTGACCGCCGCCGAGCTCACTGCCGACACTCACACGACCAGCCCGCCCGCGCGGTTCAACGAGGCGTCGTTGGTGAAGATGCTGGAGGATCTAGGCATCGGCCGGCCCTCGACCTATGCGTCGATCATCAAGACCATCCAGGACCGCGGCTACGTTGTGAAGAAGGGCACCGCGCTGGTGCCGTCATGGGTGGCGTTCGCGGCGACGGGGCTGTTGGAGGGGCATTTCGGCACCCTGGTCGACTACAACTTCACGGCGTCCATGGAGGACGACCTCGACCAGATCGCGTCCGGCGACGAGGGGCGCACCGAGTGGCTGTCACGGTTCTACTTCGGTGGTGAGGATCCGACCGGGCACGACGAGACTGCGGAGGTGACCGGTGGGACCGGTCTGAAGCAGCTGGTCAGTGTGAACCTCGAGGGCATCGACGCGCGGGAGGTCAACTCGATCCCGCTGTATACCGACACCGACGGACGCACCGTGTACGTCCGCGTCGGCCGGTTCGGCCCGTACCTCGAGCGCACCGTCATCGACGAGACCGGCGCGGAGCAGAGCCAGCGCGCCAACATCAAGGAGTCGATGACTCCCGACGAGCTCACCGAGGAGGTCGCCGAGAAGCTGTTCGCGACGCCGCAGGACGGACGCCCGTTGGGAGTCGATCCAGCGACCGGGAACGAGATCGTGGTCAAAGACGGCCGCTTCGGGCCGTACGTCACCGAGGTGTTGCCCGAGCCGGAGGAGTCGCAGGACCTCGACGGCGAGAAGCCGGCGAAGAAGCCCAAGAAGGTGGAGGCTGCCAAGCCCCGGACGGGCTCGCTGTTCAAGACGATGGACGTCGAGACGGTCACCCTCGACGACGCTCTCAAACTGCTGTCGCTGCCACGCGTGGTGGGCGCAGACCCCGAGTCGGGCGACGAGATCACGGCACAGAACGGCAGGTACGGGCCGTACCTGAAGAAGGGCGCCGATTCGCGGTCGCTGGCCTCTGAGGACCAGCTGTTCACGGTGACGCTGGAGGAGGCGTTGCGGATCTACGCGGAGCCGAAGCGACGCGGCCGCGGAGCCGCGGCCGCGCCTCCGCTGCGGGAGCTGGGGTCGGACCCGGCGTCGGGGCAGCCGATGGTCATCAAGGACGGCCGGTTCGGGCCGTACGTCACCGACGGTGAGACCAACGCGTCGTTGCGCAAGGGCGACGAGGTGGCGACCATCACCGATGAGCGCGCCTCGGAGCTCCTGGCGGACCGGCGTCTGCGGGCGCCCGCGAAGAAGGCGACGAAGAAGGCGCCGGCGAAGAAGGCGACCAAGACCAGCGCCGCGAAGAAGACGACGGCGGCCAAGAAGAGCACGGCTGCGAAGAAGACGGTGGCTGCCAAGAAGACCGCGGCGAAGAAGACGACCGCCGGCGCCAAGACGACAGCCGTGAAGAAGTCCGCCGCGAAGGCGGTCTCGGCGCGCACGGCGACGGTCGAGGTCGAGCCACCGTTCTGACGGCCGCCTGCAAGAACCAGCTGGCAGCTTCGTGGCGGCGTTATTCGACGCTGCGGAGCTGACAGCCGGTGATTCCGGCGTCAGTCGTACGTGATGGGTCGGGCCAGCTGGGTCAGCTCGCCGCGGCCGCGCAGCTCGACCCGCTCGCCGAGAACCCACAGGTCCTGCTCGGCGGGCGTGGCAGCCGCCACGGCACGGCCCGCGGCGAGCAGGCACGACGGCTCCGCCTTCGCGATCTCGGTGATCCGGGCGGCCTCGTTGACCGGATCGCCGATCACCGTGTACTCGAACCGGGCCTTCGCACCGATGTGGCCGGCCACGACGGTGCCCGCAGACACACCGATGCCGAAACCGGTGCCGCCGAGTACGTCGCGCAGCTGGACTCGCATATCGCGGGCAGCAGCCAGCGCTGCGCCGGCGTAGTCGGGGTGCGGCAGCGGGGCACCGAAGATCGCCAGGGCCGCGTCGCCCTGGAACTTGTTGACGAACCCGCCGTGCAGGTCCACCGTGTCGACGACGACCTTGAAGAAGTCGTTGAGCAGCTCCACCACCTGAGCGGGCTCCTCGGTGACGGCCAGTCGAGTCGAACCGACCAGATCGACGAACAACACCGCGACCTCGCGCAGCTCGCCGCCCAGCTGGGTACCATGCTCGAGGGCCTGACGCGCGACGTCCTCGCCGACGTACCGGCCGAACATGTCGCGCATCCGCTGGCGCTCGGCCAGGTCGTGCACCATGTCGTTGAATCCGGCTTGGAGTAGGCCCAGCTCGCTGGAGTCGTAGATCCGGACCGACGTGTTGAAATCGCCGTCGCGGACCTTGCGCTGTGCGCGGAACAGCTCCTTGATCGGGTCGCCGATCGACGACGACACGCGCAGCGTCCCCAGCAGCCCCGCGCCCAGGGCCACGATCGACAGGAGCAGCACCGGGTCGATCATCGGCGGCTTGCTGGTGTCGATGATGCCGAGCTTCTCGATCACGATCACCATCACGATGCCGAGGATCGGCATGGCGGTCCCGAGCACCCAGCTGAGCACGATCCGCGTCGCGACAGACAGCCCCTTCGTACCTTGCGGCTCCTGTGCCAGGGCGGTGACGGTGATGGGGCGCAGTACCCGCTCGGTCTGCATGTAGCTCAGGGCGCACGTGGTGCCCGCGCCGAGGAGGACTGTGAGTGCGATCACCACCGAGATCCGGCGGGAGGTATGGAAGTTGACGAACACGAATATGCATCCGCCGACGAACCAGAGGACGGCCTGCAGCAGTGCCATGCGGAGCGGCAGCGCCAGCGCCCGTTTGGAGATCTCGGGGTCGTAGGGCGCGCTGCGGCGGTGCCAGATCATCACGGGCATCGTCAGCCGCAGGCCGACGCCGAAGCCCACGAGCGTCGCGATGGCCAGGTATCCGACGAAGACCACCAGGTTGACGCTGCCGATGGTCGGGAGTTGCACCGACTCGCCGACGGGCAGGGCGAACCGAAGGAAGCCGAAGACGAATACCGCACCGAGAATGTTGGAGCGCAGTACGTCGAGGGCGAAGACCGGCCACGGGGTACGGGCCAGCCAGCGGGCCAGCCGCAATGCGCGGCTGAGTCTGCTCTGCGCTACTGGCACCCACATAACTTAGCCTGCGGATCCCCCGCGGTCCGGTGGCTAGGCTGTGACACGTGAGCGGCGTTTTCGATCGGTTGGTCGGTCAGGATCCGGTGGTCGAGGTTCTCGTCGCGGCTGCCGCGGCGGCACGAGAAGTGGCCGCTTCGTCCGGGACGGTCGCCGACCTGGCGGGCTCGGCCATGACCCATGCCTGGCTGTTCACCGGGCCTCCGGGGTCGGGGCGATCGATCGCGGCGCGCGCGCTCGCCGCTGCGCTGCAGTGTGTGGACCAGGGCCGGCCGGGGTGCGGACGGTGCCGCGGGTGCACGACGGTGCTCGCGGGCACCCACGCGGACGTGCGGACCATCACGCCCGACGGGCTGTCCATCGCCGTCAAGCAGATGCGAGAGGTGGTGGCCGGTGCGGCGCGCCGACCATCCGTCGGTAGGTGGCAGGTGGTGCTCATCGAGGATGCCGACCGCCTGACCGAGCAGGCCGGCAACGCCCTTCTGAAGATGGTGGAGGAGCCGCCCGCGCAGACGATTGTGCTGCTCTGCGCCCCGAGCGTGGATCCGGAAGACATCTCGGTGACACTGAAATCGCGGTGTCGGCACGTGCCGCTAGTCACACCGTCGGTGCCGGCGATCGCAGCCGTGCTCGAGCGTGACGGAATCGACAGCGAGCGCGCGGCGTGGGCTGCGGGCGTGAGCGGCGGCCACGTCGGGCGGGCCAAGCGGCTCGCGACGGACCCGCAGGCGCAGGCGCAGCGGAAGCAGGCGCTGGCGCTGGCCCGCGCGGCGATGTCCGACGCGGTGTACGGCACCGTCGAGCAGCTGCTGCGCGATGCCGAGGCCGTCGCGAAAGATCTCAATTCCGACCTCAACGAGCGGGAGACGGACGAACTGAAGACCGCTCTGGGGGCCGGCGGCACCGGGCGGGGGACGGCGGGCGTGATGCGCGGCTCGGCGGGCCAGCTCAAGGAGCTCGAGAAGCGGCAGAAGGCCCGGGGGACCCGCACCGTGCGTGACTCGCTGGACAGGGCACTGATCGATCTGGCGGCGCTGTTCCGAGATGCCCTGGTCCAGGGCGCGGGTGCCTCCGTGACCCTCATGCATCCGGATGAGGCCGAGCAGACCCGCCGACTGGCCGGGTACGCGACCCCCGAAGGACTGCTGACGTGCGTGGAGGCCGTGCTCGCCTGCCGGGAGGCGATCGACCTGAACGTCAAGCCGCTGTTCGCACTCGACGCCATGGCCGCCCGGGTCTCGACCGCTTTGCGCACGCAACGACGGTGACGAGCAGCCGGTTTGGTGGTGCGGCAGTGTGTCAGTAGACTGTGCTCTCGGCTCGATCCAGTGTATCGGTGCGGGCCACGCCGCCTTAGCTCAGTCGGTAGAGCAGCTCACTCGTAATGAGCAGGTCGCGGGTTCGATTCCCGTGGGCGGCTCCCCTGAAACCCCAGGTCGGATACCTTATCTGCCTGGGGGTTTCGTGGTTTGTCGACCGATTCAATGTGAGCGTATCGATGCAGGTCGTAATCGGTCGGAGCGAACTGGGCGCGAACACAGGGCGAACAGGATCAGTCCACACCGGGGTGCTTCTTCGCCTCGTCCCCGCACCCGCTGCATGTGCCCCTGCACTCGCGCCGGAACCGCATCCAGTTCCGGCTCCCACAGGTCCGCGTACATGTCCAGGGTGACCGCGTTGCATCCGCAATGCTTCACCCGTCAGGAACCAGCGGGGTCGTTCACGTCAGCGGTGATGCGCTCACCGCCGAACTGGGCGCTGTAGACGTTCCCTGCGCCGACGAACTTGCGGAACGCGGTGGCGAACGTGCGCTCCTGGTCGGCGTTCAGTGTCGGGCTCGCGCCCATGCCGATCTGCTGGATGGGATCCCACACGGCTGACGATGCTGCGGTGAGCGCGTCGGCTATGTGAGCGTCGTAACAGCCGAAGGAGATCGGGAGGTAGATGCTCCCAGTCGGCTTTCCGTCGGCACTCTGGTCGTCCCCTGCAATGTTGTCCACGACCGTCGCCAGTTCACTCGCGGCGTTGTATGCCTCCGCTCCGTCGCCGCCTGCGAGAGCATCGTTGTACTTCTGGGCATCGGTTGTCAGGTCGTCTACGTCACCGCTCCAGTCCCGGAGGTATTCGTCGGGGTACGCGCTGTTCGGGTCGTGCTGGGGGTCGCGGCAGTCGGCGTGCACGCGCCAGTCAGCGGTGCTGGTCGCGACGGTCGACGGTGCGGCCTGCTGGCTAGGTGAGCCTCCGCAGGCGGTAAGAATGAGTGCGGCGGCGACGACGCCGCCCCGGAAGGTCCACGATTTCGCGAGTCCGCACGATCGACGCGGCCTTGTCGTCTTCATCGTCAGGAACCGTTGTCAGAGGTATCAGGCGCGTCGGTGTCCGGAGCATCTGGATCGATGATGTTAGCAATGGCATCCGCGGACCCATCTTTGTGGAGTACCGCGTCGCAGCCGCACGCCTTAGCTCCGGTGTAGCCGCCGAACTCGTTCTTGGCGTTCACAGCCCCGATGACGATGTAGTAGTGGTCGGTCCGAACCGGGTTCAGGTCCGCTGGCGGCTTAGCTTTTGGAGTGGCATTCACGTCCTCGTTGGTGAACTGGGCGCTTTCGGGATCCTTGAGTTGGTTCTTGATGGAGTTGTGGCAGGCGTCCGTAACCGTCTGCGCGTTCACCTGGGCATCGATCTGTGGGTCGTCGGTGCTGCCGCCACACGCAGTGAGGGCGAGCGTCAGGGCGGCTGCTGTCATGACGGCCACGATCTTCATTTTCATGGTGTGGTTTTACTCTCTCGCGCACCTGGGCGCGGGGCATCTATGCGAGTTCTCGTCCGGACACGGAAGCCCCAACTGGTCGTGCCACTGGCGCCCGGCCGTGAAGGCGAAGGTGGTCGTGCAGCCGGCGATGCTGATCCGCACCCAAACGGCGTCCAGGTGTAGAGCGAACAGAAATCGGAAAGGGGCAGATAGCTGAACAGCAACGCCGGAAGCAATAGTGTGCACGGTGCTTCGATCCGCAGTCGGAACCGGGTCTGCATCTGCTCTCGGGTCTACGTGGCGGCTTGTCTATGGTGTGACGGCAACCGGCTCGGTGGGGGTGCTATTGGGGGTCGATCGGCATGGCCTTGGCCTGCATCACCGCATCATGAATGATCCGTTCGAGAGCCGGTGGATACGCCATGGGCTGCGCGCCGACGCTCTTGGACATCACTGCGAGTTCGGTTCCCAGGACCGCTGCAAACCGCGGCGCGGCGTAGTCGGCGAGAAATTGACGTGCTTCGTCGAGCGAGTACAGCCGCTTGGCGGCAGTAAGCATCCATGTCATCCCCGCATCGAGCGAGATCTCGCAGTCGTGCGTTCGAGTCGTCAGGAAGGCCCGTAGGTGTACAGCTCCGGGTGCCGGCTGATACTTCAGTTGAACGCCCATCTGAGTCTCGACAGCCGTGATGTCCTCGGCGCCGTTTTCGAGGTGACGGGCTAGGCGCCCCCAGTACCGGACATGACTCGCTCGAACGGAGTCTGCATTGAGTATCTCGCCGTCCATCCATCTCCCTCAGGTTTGATGTGAGCGTCGAACTGATCCGTCCACTGCGCAGAAGTCGTGAGATCGTCGGTCTGCTCTAGGAGATAGACGTTCTGTGGATCCCCCGGCATCGGGTACCCGTGTACGTCGGCGAGTTCTGCTTCAACGTGGATACGGGCGCCGATCGCGTAGGCGTAGCGAACCACTGTGGACAGGCGGGGATCGTCAGTCTCCTTCTCGAAGCGAGACACCTGAGATTCGTGTCGGTTCATCAGTCGCGCAACATCTACCTGCTTCAGCTTTCGCTGGTGACGTAGTGCGACGAGACGGTCGATCAAGTCGAACGGAAGCCGGGCGAGTTCGGCGGCGAGCACCTCCTCGCGGTTGTCCGGGTCGACGGCGAACGGATCGGTCATGCCTCGCCCCTCCTATCGATCGTCAGGTTTGCGACTTGCGGAATACCGCAAGTATAGCGTCACGGGGTCAGGTGGTGGGATGCGAGACGAGACGCGGCGGTTCGGATCGCCGCGTTCTGAACCGCTCGCGTCGCATCGTCGCCGAGCCGGTGGTAGCAGCTCGGCTTCGTGCCTACATGTAGCCCCAATGTCTGTCGGATGCCGCGCATCTCGGCGAAGTAGTAACGCACGGCGATGGCTGGATCGCTGGCCCTATCCACGATGACTTCGCCGATCGGGTCCGTCGTGGACTTCATCTGACATCGACATAGGCGACCGGACAGGCCTTGCCCGGTGCTCGACCGTTGGAGGAGCTGACCGAGGCGCTGCCAGGACATCTTGTCGGTTGCTTGCAGGGCCGCGATCTCGGCACGCGTCTCGACGTGATGGTCCCATTGAGCCAGTCCTGAACGGACCCTGCAGCTCGCTGCCATGAAATCTCCCCCCCGCAGCCCGTCCTGCTCTCGGCGCCCCCGCTTGCCCTCGAACGCCTCGATAGCGCCGCCCGAGATAACGTATTTGCACCAATAGGATCACACACGCGGCGACACAGCAACACCTCGGGCGCGTTCCCCCGTCCCGTGCGGCTTGCTCGCCTCCGCGCGTGTCGGTGACGAACCGATTACCGCGCCGCCAGTTCGATGCGGTGGGTGCGGTCCCATGCGATGTCCGGCGTGAGGGACCCGAAGCTGTACAGCACGCGGCCCTCCTGCGAGCCGTCGGCGGAGGCGTGGCCGACCGGCTCGAATCGTAGGCCGATGAGCCTGCCTGCGGTCAGCTGCCGCCCATCGCTACTGAAGATCCGCGCTTGTCGGTCCGTGATCGCGTCGTAGTCCTCGTGGTACGCCTCGTACAGTTCCTGTCCGGTGAAGGTGTCCATCCACCCATGGTGCTCCGATCTCGGGCCCGGTGAACACGATCTCGCGGTCTCCGCCGCGATCAGGAACGGGGCCGCCGGACCACGGTGATGGTGCCCGTCAGCGCGGGCCACGGTGGTCGGCGAAGCACCGCGAGCGTGCCGAGCAGTGCTGCCACGAATCCCGTGGCGACGCCGATCAATGCGATCCGATCCCCATCGATTGCCGGAGACCACGTCACTACTCCGTCGTGGATCACGTAGATCCCGATGGGGGATGTCACGTCGTGGTCCGGATCGCCATCGGACCTGCCGCGCTGGCGCGACACGGTGATCACCGTCGAACCGTCGGCGGTCACGTACGGCTCGCCGAACGTGACTTTCGAACGCCATGGCACGGATACTGGGAGGCCGGTCGGTCGCATGTCCTCATCATGCGCGCACCCGACGACGAGGGCGGCGCGTCGGCGCGATCGGCTACACAGGCAGTCGACCTGCCGCCATTCGGATCGGGACGATCTCAGTCTTGACCTCAACCGGGGTTGATGGGCGAGGGTGGAGAGATGCCAACCAGGAACCCGGCCTCGACGGCGACTGCCGCCGTCGACCACGTGGACGTCGTCGGCACGGGCGAGCCGGACGATGTGCCCGCCATCGTGGACTTCGTGGCCCGGCTCGCGGCGGTGCAGCGTGCAGGGCACGCACCGTCGTTCCGCGCCTTGTTCCGTGACGACGCGGTGTGGACCACCGCGCACGGTCGCCGGATAACGGGTCGCGCAGCGATCGACGCGTACGCGGCGGCGGTTGTGCCGCGGTCCATGTCGGAAGTGACCGGGCACTACGAGATCGAACGGATCCTGTTCGTGCGCGCCGACGTCGCCGTCGTCACCGCGCGGGTACGACCGCGGACGCACAGCGGCAGGCGGCTCGACCATCTGCCGGACACCGCACCCGTGTACGTCTTGTCGAAGGACCACGGCGCCTGGCGGATCGCGGCGGCCCAGTCGACGGCCGTCTTCGATGACGGGCAGGCGCGGTCCCGGCCGGTGTGATCGAGGTCAGGGGGTCAGTCGGCGCAGCAGTACGGCCAGGGCCCGCAACTCGTGGGCGGTGAAACTCTGCAACTGCTCCGGCGCTGGATCCGGCGCGGTGTTCGCGTTCGCAACCGCGGCGCGTCCGGCGTCGGTGATGGATACCAGCTTCGACCGGCGGTTGAGCGGATCGATCTCCCGCACCACGAGACCACGGGTCTCGAGTTCGTTGACCGCGACGGTCGTGGCCGGAGCGTCCATCGCGGCGGCGTGGGCGAGATCTTTGCACGTCATCGGACCGCCACGGTCCAGACGCTTGAGTACGCGGATCCTGCTGAACGGCATGCCCACCCGCTCCGCGACCGCGCGCCGCCAGGTATCCCGCCCATCGATCACGGTGTGCACCAGCAGGTTCCACACCTCGTCCGGGGTGGGTGTGTCCGGACCGGCCGCACGCGGCGTGGGGGTATCAGTGGACATCGGCGGGCGCTCGGTTCTCGAGTAGGGGAGCGATCCGCTGAGCAGACCGCGCGGCGGTCGCGCTGTTGGAGAAGATCGCGAGGCCCACGATGCAGAGCGCGAGGGCGGTCACGGTCCACCACAAACTCGCGCCCGTCAACTGGCCGCACAGCGCGACACCGATGCTGATGCCGACCTGTCGGCTCGTCGTAGCCACGGCGGAGGCCGCGCCTGCCCGGTCGAGCGGCATCCCGCTCACCGCGGAGTTGGTTATCGGGGCGTTGACCAGGCCGAATCCGGCACCGAAGGCGGCGAATGCGACCCCCAGCTCGATCAGCGATGTACCGGCGTGGACGGTGGTGAACAGGACGCCGGACACCGTCATGAGCACGCCGGCGCCGAGCAGCGAGGGCCGCGTCCCGAACCGCGCCACGAGGCGCCCCGACAACGGCGACATGATCAGCACGGCGAGCGCCATCGGCAGGAACAGCAGGCCGGTCTCGATCGCGGAGAAGTGCCGGATGCTCTGCAAGTACATCGACATCGTG
>CAJCHX010000468.1 GCA_903970215.1 Acidobacteriaceae bacterium | reverse complement strand
GCTACGCCGAACATGCCCATCACGGCGGCCCGCAGCACCGATCCGGTGGGGCCGACCACCAGCACGAAGGCGACGATCGCGACGCCGGTCACCGCCACTCGCCCCCGCAGCGGCAGGCCCACGACCGTGCAGACGGTCAGTACGCACATCGTGACCACGGCGAAGTTGGCACCCGACACCGCCGTCAGGTGGGTCAGCCCCGACGCGACGAAGTCGTCCCGCACCGTGGGCGCCGCCCTCGACTCGTCGCCCAGGATCAGGCCCGGCAGCAGGCCTGCCGCGAGCGCAGGCAGAGCCCCGTCCGACGCGACTGCGAACGTGCCGCGCACCGCCGCGGCCAGCCCGTAGCGCGCCGGCGGCGCCCGCACCATCGCGGGATCACCCGATACCACCAGAACCGCGGAAGCCAGGCCCGGCCGGTGGCTGCGCAGCACCCGCACCCGCACCGTCACCCACGAGCCCGGAACGAGCCGGCCCAGATCCACCGCCTGCCCCACCAGCAGCACGCGGTCGCGAGCCACGACCGGGTCGCTGGTCGCTGCGCGGGCAGGGCCGGCGATCGCCCGCACCGTCGCCGGGACCAGTACGCGCGAGCTGTCCAGGTGCCCGCCGGGCCGACCGCCGAGTTGGCGCGGCCACTCGGCGACGTCGACCGTCGCCGTTGCGGCGGTGCCGTCCCACGCAGCGATCAGGGCGGCGTCGCGCAGATCGGCCCGCAGGCCCGTCGCGAGCGCCGCGAACGCCGCCAAAGCCAGCGATCCCACCGCCGACCACAGCACGCCGGGCACAGGGCGGGCGAGGCGATGGGAGGACGTCGTCGGACGCCGCACCCGGGACGACACCCACACCCCCACCGCGGACGCCAGGGCGAGGCCGGCAGCGACCGCCCGCCAGGGTGCGCCCGGATGCAGGCAGAGGAACGTGACAGACCACACCGCCGCGGCTGCGGGAAGAAGGCGCAGATCCGGAAGCCGACCCATCGGTCACACCGTCGCGTTCGGCGCGATGCGCGCCAGTTTCGCAGGCCCGATGCCACTCACCTTCGCGAGGTCGTCGACCGACGCGAACGGTCCGTTGCGATCGCGGTAGGCGACGATCGCCGCAGCGGTCGCGGCGCCGACACCCGGCAGCGCGTCGAGTTCGGCGGCCGTCGCCATGTTGATGTTCACCCGGCCACTCGGGGCGCCCGCACCCGGACCGGTCCCGCCAGCCCCGGCAGTCCCGGCAGTCCCCGATGCGACCACCATGCCGCCGGCGGGCACGATCGCGCTGCGCAACACCGGCCCGTTCCTCCGGTCGACTGTCCCCACCACCACCTGGTCGCCGTCATGCAGCGGCTGCGCCAGATTGAGCCCCACGGTGTCCGCGCCTCTGGTCGCGCCGCCCGCGACAGCCAGCGCATCAGCCACCCGGGCGCTCGGCGCAACGCGGTGCAACCCGGGCAGCCGCACCAGGCCGACCACCGCGATCGTCAGCGCCGCCGGGGCGGGGGCCACAGCAGCAGCGGCGGGGCTCGCCGCCGACGCCTGCGCCTCCGCGACCCGGGCAGGCGACGATCCGCTGCCGGTCGACGCAGAATCGAAGGCGACCACCGGATAGTGCCGCGGCGTGGAGGGTGACGAGACGACCGCGTACAGGGCCACCAGAGCCGCCACCACACCCACCAGGCAGAGCGCCAACGCCGTTCGCGGGGTACCGCGGAGTCGGGCGCCGATCACCGATCGCAGGCCGCGCGGCGCCGGATCCGTCCAGCCGTCGTCCCAGCCACCCACCGCTGGGCCCGGACGCTGCACTCGATCGCTGTCGCGTGTCTCACGCGGCCCGAACTCGTGGAGCCAGTCCGGGTCTGCGTCCACGCAGTCCAGCAGCGCCTCGTCAGGCACCGCCGAGCCATCCGCCGCAGAGCTGTATGCCGAAGAGCCGTCCCCCGCAGGGCCGTATCCCGGAGAGCCGTCCCCCGCAGCGCCGTCCGCCAAGGAACCGCGCCGCACCGAACCGCGCGCACCTGGGTCGCCGGCCGGCGCGCCGGCTGACGGGACCGCGCGAGCGGCCACCTGCCTCGTCATCGTCTGGCCGAGGCGATCGAGATCGGAGGATGCCATGTCCGCACGGTATGTCCCCACACCGGCGTCGACACCGCCCCGCAGGCCCCAGCGGACACGTCCTGTGGAGTGACGCCGAGCTGTGGACAGCCGGGCTCGCGCGAGGCATTTCGTCGGTACCCCCGGGTACCGTGTCAGCTCGCCGGCGCCACCGATACCCCGACGGCCCCCGGCCCGAGATGCGCCGCGATCGTCCCGCTGAAGCAGCCCACTACCAGCTGTTCCAGTTCTGGAACCCGGGCCCGTAGCTGCTTCGCCACGGCCTCCGCGACATCGGGCGCACCCACGTGATGCACCGCCATCCGCGCGGGCGCCCCGCCCGCGTGTGCCACCGCGATGTCGATCACCTGGTCACGAGCCCTGGAGAAGGTACGGGTCTTGCGCACCGTCACGATCCGTCCGTCGGCCACTCGCAACACCGGGACGATCGACAGCGCTCCACCGAGCATCGCGACGACGGGGCCGATCCGCCCGCCCGCGCGGAGGTGGTCGAGCGTCGCTACGCAGAAGTAGCCCTCGGACTCGGCGAGTACCGCGTGCGCGGCCTCGGCGACCTCATGCCGATCCGCCCCAGTCGCCGCGGCCCGCGCCGCAGCGAGTACGGCGAAGCCCATCGCCATGTCGACGCTGCGCGAGTCGATCACGGTGATGGCGCCGTCCAGCTGGGCGGCCACGGAGCTGACCACCGAGTACGTCGAACTCAGGTGTGACGACATCACGATCACCACGACCCCGTCGTCGCCCCCGCGTTCGAGGGCCCGCCCGAGCACCTCCCGCACCTCGCCCGGGGCGGGTCCGGAGGTGGTGATTCCGTCCGCGACGAAGCACTCCGTGGGCAGCGGGGACCCGTCGTCGAGGAACTCGCCGGCCCGGGTCAGCACGTGCAGAGGCAACAACAACACCCCGGCTGCGGCGAGTTGTTCGGCACCGATCGCGGCCGACGCGTCCGTGACCACGGCTACCGTCATCGTCCTCCCCCCGTCCCGGTCCTCGGGCCGCCGATCGCGGCGACCAGCCGGTCTGCGACCCGCTCATGCATATCGAACGCCCAATGGATGCCGTCCATGTTGTTGATCCCCAGGTCGAAGCACCATTCAGACAGGTCGTTGAGCGGAATGTAAGGCATGTCCGCCGACGCCGCCCATCGACGCATCGCCGCGTCCGTGCTCGCCCAGCCGGGGTGCGCATAGCCGTAGGCGTAGGCGCGGTGGGTCGGGGGTCCCAGGGTCACGATCGGAACGGTCGGGCGCAGCGCGGCCACCGCCGCACGCATTCGCTCCAAGTACTCGACGGTGACGCGCGGCGGCAGCGCCATCGGCCAGCCCAGCGGGGAGAACGTCCGCTGCACCCGGCCATAGCCGTCGCGGACGCGCGCCCGCAGCCCCGCCGGGCGGATGTAACGGATCTGCTCCCGTAGCGCCGTGGGTACCGGGGACGGCAACGAGTCCATGCCACCCAGCGCGAACACGACCGCAGCGACGTCCGGCATGGCCGCCCATACGCGCGGGTCCTGGGTCAGGGCCCACCACCCGTCCCGGCTGGTCCAGCCGATGCGCCCCACAAGCTCGGCACGCAACCCGAGGCGGCGAGCAGCGAGGTTGGGCCAGATCCGGGGGTCGTCTGCGGGCAGACCACCCTCCGGTCCGTAATAGGCGAGCGAATCGCTCAGCACCAACAGTCGGGAGCCCGACGGTGCACCGAACGCGCGGCCTGCAGCATCCTCGCGATGGATGTCCCCGTCCGCGGCGGACAGGCCGGTGGCGTCACTCACAGGACGTCGTGTGCCACGTCCGACGAGGCGTTCCACACGTCGAGCCGCCACCGGGGCACCTCGCCGTGCCCGCTCACCTGCACCCAACTGCAGTTGCCGAGTCCGCCGAGCACCGGCCAGCTCTCCAGCGGGAGGTCGAGCAGCCGAGCCGTCAGCGCGGCGATGAGACCGCCGTGCGCCACCAGGATCACCGGCCGTTCGGTGGTACCCCACTCGGGTAGCCCCGCGATCATCTCCTCGACCAGCGGTAGTCCGCGGGCGGCGACATCCACTCGCGATTCACCGCCGGGCGGCGCCCAGGTCGGTGCATCGCGCCACCGCGCGCGGGCACCGGGCATGTACCCGTCGACCTCCACGTGGCTCTTGCCCTGCCACTCGCCCAGCATGGTCTCGCGCAGGCGCTTGTCCGTGGTCACGGGCACCCCAGTGGCCGCCCCCAGAGCGTCGGCCGTGTCGTTCGCCCGACGCAGGTCGGAGCTCACGATCCGCAGCGGGTCGCGGTCTGCGAGCGCCTTCGCGGCCTCGGCCGCCTGCCTGCGCCCGAGATCGGTGAGTTCGATGTCGAGCTGGCCCTGCATGCGGGCCTCCGCGTTGTACGGCGTCTGCCCGTGCCGAAGCAGTAGCAGTCGCCGCACGATCGGGGTCATCCGCTCGACCGACGAGTCGAGGTCGTCCTCCACCTTCATGCGCGGGCGCCTACGCCTCGACCTCGATGACGGGGCAGTCCTTCCACAGCTTCTCCAGCGCGTAGTACTGCCGCTCGTCCTCGTGGAATACGTGCACGACCACGTCGAGGTAGTCCAGCAGGGTCCAGCGTCCCTCCCGGGTGCCCTCGCGCCGGGTCGGCTTGTGCCCGGCCTCGCGCAGTTGATCCTCGATCTCCTCGACGATGGCGTTCACCTGCCGCTCGTTCGACGCGGACGCGATCACGAAACACTCCGTGAGTACCAGCTGTTCGGACACGTCGAGCACGATCACATCGGTCGCGATCTTGTCGTCGGCGGCACGTGCCGCGATCGCTGCGATCTCGCGGGCCTGCGCGGATGCGGTCACAATCCTCCTTGAAGTGTTACGGGTGGCTGGAGTACAGCCCGCGTTTCGCGATGTACTCCACCACCCCGTCGGGGACGAGGTACCACACCGACCGACCTGCGTCGGCGCGTGCGCGGCAATCGGTGGACGAGATCGCCAGGGCGGGTACCTCGACCAGGAACAATCTATCCCGCGGCACATCGGTCAAGTGATCCGCCGCCAGGTGGTAGCCGGGACGGGACACCCCGACGAAGGTCGCCAGCGAGAACAACTCCTCCCAGTCCTGCCACGTCAGGATGGTTCCCAGGGCATCTGCACCGGTGATGAAGTACAAGTCGGTGTCTGGACGCTCCGCGTGCAGATCCCTCAACGTGTCCACGGTGAAGGTCTCGCCGGCGCGCTCGATGTCCACCCGGCTCACCGAGAAGCGCGGGTTGGACGCGGTGGCGATCACCGTCATCAAGTAGCGGTCCTCGGCCGCCGAGACGTGCTGCTTCTGCCAGGGACGGCCGGTGGGGACGAACACGACCTCGTCGAGCTCGAAGCGGTCGGCGACCTCGCTGGCTGCGACCAGGTGACCGTTGTGGATCGGGTCGAACGTCCCGCCCATCACGCCCACGCGCCGCCGAGCCGCCCCGCCCGGAGCAGGCGGCGTGGCCACTCCGACGCCGGGACGGGCAGTAGGCTGCTCAGCGGACATGACTGTCGATCGTATGTGGAACGGCACCGAGAGGAGACGTGCGGGGGCTGCGGCTCCTCGTCACACGGGCAGCAGCCGGCCGATCACGTCGGCCAACTGCCCGGCGGTCCGACACTCGTACATGTCCACGATCTCGAGGTACCTGTCGGCCACCGAGTCACCCGTCCCCCACGACACCCTCCGCTCCGGATTGAGCCAGAACACGTGCCGAGCGCGTTCCGTGAGCTCGACGAGCGCGTCGAGGGCGGGGTCGGTGTAGTTGGTGCGCGCGTCGCCGAGGATCAGGAGCGTCCCGCGGTGAGTCACGGCGTCAGGGAACTCCGCGAGGAAGCGGCGCAGCATCCCGCCGTAATCGGAACCACCGAACCTGGCCACATCGGTCTCCCGGATCACCCGGTCGAACATCCCCACCACGGAGTCCACGGTGAGCGCCTGACCGGGGTCGATGTAATCGGTGATCTCGTCCACACCGTCGACGAAGCCGAACACCCGGATCTTGGAGAACTCCGCCCGCAGCGCATGGGTCAGCAGCAGCGTGAAGTTCGAGAAGCCCGCGACCGAACCCGACAGATCGCACAGCAGTACCAGCTCCGGACGACTCGGCCGCGGCCGGCGGTGCACCAGGTCGATGGGGACACCACCGGTCGACATCGACCGGCGCAGCGTACGACGCAGGTCGATCGGGCCGCGCCGGGCACGACGCCGCCGCACCATGATGCGCGTGGCCAGGATCCGGGCGAGTGGCCGCACCGTCGCCTCCATGCGCTTGAGCTCGCTTCGTGTGGCGGCGAAGAAGGCGACGTTCTCCGGCAACGCGGGCGCTGCATACTCGACGACGTTCTCGGCGCCCTTGCGGGCGGCCATCGCCACTTGAGTCAGCTCCCGAACCCGCTCGGACAGGGCCGCAACGCGCTCGCGGGCGACCGCGCGCGCCGACTCGTATTCGAACGAGCCCGCGACCGCGCCTTTTTCACCCGCAGCGGCCAACAGCCCATCGGCGATCTTGGCGATCAGTGTCTGCGGATTGAGAGCCTTGAGCGCCTGGTACGCGGAATATGCTGTCCCCGTTCCAGACTGGTATCCGCCGAGCTGTTCGACGATCTGGGCGACGATGCCGTCGTGGTCGCCGCCCGCCACCAGCGCTGCGATCGCCTCCTGCCGCAGTGCGTCTCGGACCTCGTCTGGGTCGCCGGCGCTGGGCATGCGCGCCGCAACGTCACCCGCATCGTCGCCCGACGATGCCGCCCCTGTCGCGCCGCCGCCCGGCATACCCAAACCCGGCCGGGCCGGGAACCACAGGTCGAAGACCACGTCGAACACCTTGCGGTGCAAGGACTCCCGCAGCAGCACCGCGGCCAGCCCCGCGCGTAACTGGGAGCGGTCGGACAGGTCCAGGACGCCCAGCACTTCGACCGCGGTGATCGCCTCGGACGGCCCGATCGCGAGCCCGCGGCCCCGCAGTGCGCGCACGAAATCGTGCACGTGCTCGTCCAGCCGAGGTCCCGGCGGCCGTTCCCCGGCCGCTCCGCTCACCCCGGTCACTCCCGTCACGGCGCCTACAACCCGAGTGCCGCTGTGGCCGTGTCGATGTCGGCGCGGTGCTTGAGCACCACGCCCAGTGTCGACGCGAGCGCAGCGCGGTCGATGGCGGCGTTCGGGTTCTTCGCCACGCCCAAGGCCAACAGCGTGCGCGCCCAGTCGATCGACTCGGACACCGAGGGCTTCTTCTTGAGGTCCATGCCGCGCAGCCGTGCGATCACGCGAAGTAGCTGCTGCGCCAACGTCTCCGGCAGATCCGGCACCCGGCTGCGGATGATCGTGAGCTCGAGCTCGGCATCCGGGAAGTCGATGTGCAGATACAGGCACCGTCGTTTGAGCGCCTCCGACAGCTCGCGGGTGGCGTTGGACGTCAAGAACACCAACGGTTTCCGCTCGGCGACGATGGTGCCGAGCTCCGGCACCGTCACCGCGTAGTCGGACAGCACCTCCAGCAGCAGGCCCTCGAACTCGAGGTCGGCCTTGTCCGCCTCGTCGATGAGCAGCACCGCAGGCCCGGTCTCCCGAACCGCCTGCAACAGTGGACGGGGCAGCAGGAACTCCTCGGCGAACACGTGGTCGCGGGTCGAGTCCCACGCCTGACCCGACCCGTCCGAGGACACCCCGGACTGGATCCGCAGGATCTGCTTGGCGTGGTTCCACTCGTACAGGGCGCGGGCCTCGTCGATGCCCTCGTAGCACTGCAGCCGGATGAATCGCGCCGCGCGGGCCTGCGCGCACGCGCGCGCCAGCTCGGTCTTCCCGACCCCGGCCGGCCCCTCGACCAGGAGCGGCTTACCCAAGCGGTCGGCGAGGAACACCGCGGTGGCGGTGGCCTTCGACGGGATGTACCCCGTATCCCGCAGCGCCGCTGCTACATCCTCTACATCGGCGAACAGGCCCGACGGTGCGGGCGCCGACATCTCGCCGCGTGCGTTCAGGACTTCGCCTTCCGCGCCAGTACTTCCTTGGCGAAACCCTTGGACGCGATGTCGGCGGCCATCTTGACGCCCTTCTTCATCACGAAGCCGGGCAACTTGACCTTGGGGTCGATGTACATCTCGACCTCGACGTGCGTGCCGTCACCCTTCGGCGAGAGCAGGTAGAACCCGCCCTGCGCCCGCACGGCGGCCCCTTCGGAGACCGTGTCCCATGCGCACTTGTTTTCGGTGAACTCGTATTTGAAGGTCAGCTTGTCTGTGATGCCGACCAGGCCGGCCTCGACCTGGACCAGGCTGGGGTTGCCGTTGGCGTCGCGCTCGAGCACCTTGGCGCTCTTATGCGACGACGACCACTGCGGCAGCGAGTCGATGTCCAGCAGCGTCGCGTAGGCGAGCTCAGGGCTGGCGTCGATGTCGAACTCGATCTTCTCGGTGATGGCTCCCATGGGAGCAAGGTACTCCCCGGCTCGGCTACCGCGGCCGGGTGTGTCCGTCGCCGATCACGATCCACTTCGTGGAGGTCAGCTCCGGTAGACCCATGGGTCCGCGCGCGTGCAGCTTCTGCGTGGAGATGCCGATCTCGGCACCGAATCCGAACTGCTCACCGTCGGTGAACGCCGTCGATGCGTTGACCATCACCGCCGCAGCGTCGACCCGCGCGGTGAACGCTCGCGCGGCCGCGAGGTCGCTCGTGACGATGGCCTCGGTGTGTCCGGTGCCGTACCGGTCGATGTGGGCGATCGCCTCGTCGAGCCCGTCGACGATCTTGACCGCCACGTCCAGGCTCAGGTACTCGTCCGACCAGTCCGCCTCCGTCGCGGGCACCATGTCCGCCTCGTCCCCGTGCACGATCACGCCCTCGGCCTGGAAGGCCGACAGGAGCCGGCCCAGCACGGTGTCGACACAGGCGCGGTCGATCAGGATCGTCTCGACCGTGTTGCACACCGATGGGCGCCGGGTCTTCGCGTTGAGGATCAACCGCTCCGCCATCTCGGGATCGGCGGCGGAGTGGACGTAGATGTGGCAGTTGCCCACGCCGGTCTCGATGGTCGGCACCGTGGCCTCGGCGACGACGGCGGCGATCAGCCCGGCGCCGCCGCGCGGGATCACCACGTCGACGAGGCCGCGGGCGCGGATCAGGGCCGTGACCGATGCCCGCGTATCGGACGGCAGCAGCGCGACGGCATCCGGCGTGATCCCGCTCTGTGCGAGCGCGGACCGCAGGACCGCGACCAGCGCAGCGTTGCTCGACGCGGCCGAACTCGACCCCCGCAACAGCACCGCGTTACCGGACTTGAGCGTGAGCCCGAAGGCATCGACGGTCACGTTGGGCCGCGCCTCGTAGACGATGCCCACCACGCCCAGCGGCACGGCGACCTGACGCAGTTCGAGGCCGTTCGGCAGCGTGGAGCCGCGCAGCACGTTGCCGATGGGATCCGGCAACGACGCGACCTGACGCAACCCGCCCGCGATGCCGTCGATCCGCGCACGGGTCAAAGCGAGCCGGTCGACCAGGCTCTCCTCGGTGCCGTTCGCGCGGGCGCGGGCCACGTCGTCGGCGTTCGCCGCGAGCAACGACGGCGCCGCCGCGAGGATCGCGTCAGCCGCCGTGTGCAGCGCGGCGTTCTTCTGCTCCGTGGTGAGCGCTGCGAGTTCGCGGGACGCGCTGCGGGCCGCCCGGGCAGCGGCGGTCACCGCGGCGACGACACTGTCGGTGCCGTTCGAATCGGTGCGGTCGGTCACCTCGGTGGGTGTGCTCATCCGCCCAGGATACCGACGCCCTCGATGCGGTAGACCGAGGTGCGGTAGGAAGATCGGTATGACGACACCTGCGCCCGCCACCCCCATCGATCTCGGCAGGTTCGGGATCTGGACCACCGCGATGGAGGGCGCGCCGCTCGGCGAGGCCCGTGACATCGTCGCCGAACTCGACGAGCAGGGTTGGGGCAGCCTCTGGTTCGGCGAGGCGTACGGCCGCGAGGCGATGACGTCGAGCCAGATCTGGCTGGGCGCGAGCCGCCGGATGGTGATCGGGACCGGCATCGCGAGCATCTATGGGCGGGATGCGGTGTCGACGGCCGCCGCCGCTCGCACCCTTCAGGCGCTGCACCCCGGCCGGTTCGTGCTGGGGCTCGGCGTGTCCCACGCGCCGCTGGTCGAGCGGATGCGCGGGCACAGCTACGGAAAGCCGGTGACCGCGATGCGGGAGTTCCTCGACGCGCTGGACAAGGCCCCGGCGCTGGTACCCGGCGAGCAGCAGCTGCCGCCCGTGGTGCTCGCGGCACTCGGGCCCAAGATGTTGGAGCTGTCCCGCGAACGCACCTCCGGCGCCCACCCCTACCTGGTGACGCCGGAGCACACCGCGTTCGCGCGCGAGATCCTCGGTACCGGCGGCCCCGGCCCCCGGCCTCTGCTCGCCGTCGAGCAGGCCGCCGTCATCGCGCCCGGCGCCGACGACGACGAGTGGCGCCGCCGCGCTCACGACCACCTGAACATCTACACCGGCCTGCCCAACTATCGCGGATCGTGGCTGCGCCAGGGCTTCTCGGACGACGACTTCGTGCGCGGGGGCAGCGAGCGGCTCAAGGCCGCGCTCGTCACCAACGGCCTGGAAGCGACGGTGGCGCGCGCCCGCGAGCACCTCGATGCGGGCGCCGACACCGTCCTGATCCAGGTCCTGGGACCGTCCACCGTCGTCGCCCCGCGGGCAGACTGGGCCCTGCTCGCCCAGGCGCTGCTGTAGCCACTTCGTCGTTCGGCAAGCACTTCGTTATTCGGCGCGCGCCGACCGCCCTGGACTGCGAGTGTTGGCGCATCTGGCGACTTAGTGAGGAGTGGAGATGGCGGACTACGTGACCAAAGCCGAGGCGGCGGAGATCGTCGCTGCCGAGCGGTTCCGACGGGGCATCGCGTGGCGGGAGCTGGCCGAGGCGATCGATCGGCCGCTGATCTGGACGATCGCGGCGCTGCAGGGGCAACACCCGATGACGGATGAGCAGGCCGGGACGGTCGGGCGTCTCCTCGAGCTCGACGAGGCGGTGGTCGAGGCGCTGGAGAAACAGCCGTACCGCGGGACCCTCGACGGCCGCGCACCGACGGACCCCACCATCTACCGCTTGTACGAAGCCATCAGCGTCTACGGGCCCGCGATCAAGGAGGCCATCCACGAGGAGTTCGGCGACGGGATCATGAGCGCCATCAACTTCGAGCTGGACGTCACCCGGCGACCGCACCCGGACGGCGACCGCGTGGTGCTCACCTTCGACGGGAAGTTCCTGGACTACCGCTGGTGACAGGCGAAGATGAACAGGCCGCACCTCGTACACCGTCATCCCGTGCGCGACATGTGCACCGCTAAGTAGCGAAAGCCGTTACTTCCGCATCGCTTTCACGGCTGTAATGTCGGCGGCGAAGATCGCCTCGGATGGTGTATGACTTGGCATTGGTACAGGCATTGCCGTAGGGGGTCCCATGTCCAGGAATCCGACTTCGCTTCATTGTCGCGCCGCACCGCCTGTCGCATTCGATGCCGGGCTGACCGCCCCGACGCCGGGGCGGCCATGACGACGGGGACGCCGGGTTCGACTGTGACGCCGGTGGCGCCGTCGAAGTGGGCCATCGGCACACCGGGCGGCAGACGCTGGCTGACGAGATTGATCTGGACCGCCCTACCGATCTGGGTGATCATCTGGATCGCCGCGCGCCTAGCATTCCTGCCCGGCCCCACAGAGTTCGGATACTGGGTCGTCGACTACCGGTTCGGATTCGTCCGGCGGGGCATGGGAGGCGAGATTGCGGACGCGCTCGGCCCGCACGGTTACGCGATCCTCCCCTGGGTATGTATCGCAGTATTCCTCGTGGCGATTGCCGCAATGGCTTGGGCGATCTTCGCGGCTAGGGGTGTGGATCCCGGGGTCAAAAACGGCCTCGCGATCGTCTTCATTCTGCTTCCCTGCTCGACGATATACGGGCTGATGAACGCTCGGCCAGAACTCCTCGGGGCCGCCCTGCTGATCACCTCCGCACTATTCCTGCAACGGACGGAGACCTACTCGAGAGCGCTCGGCACATCCGTGTGCAGCGGGATCGCAATCCTGTTCCTGACCCTCATACACGAAGCCATAGTGCTGGAGTTCTCACTGGGGTTGGTGCTGTTATACACGATCTGGGCCGTGCGTCACCACCAGGGCGACCGACGGTTGCTCGGCCTTCTATCGGTGACCTGCTTACCAGGGATTCTGGTAACCCTGTATTTCTCGGCGACTGCGGGAGACGACCGTGTAGGCGAGCGGTTCTGCTTGATCGGGCCGACCGGGCGGTGGCGAACCCCCATTCTTCCCGGCGGGAGCGGAGATCTTCGGGTGTGGACGTGTCAACTCTCTACACGGAACCTGGATTTGAATCTGGACCAGGCCGCGCAGATCGGCTGGACGGATCGGGGATGGCTTGCAGTGGGAGGTGTGATAGGCATTGTCGCAATCGTGGTGATCGTATTCGCCCTCAGGTCGACCGATGCCGTACGCATTTCCTGGGGCTCGATTCGGCCTTTCCACTGGGCATTGACCTTGGCAGCGGCAGCGCTATACCTACCCGTGTTCGCGACGACCATTGATACCACTCGGTGGTTCGTCTTGATCGCATTCAACCTCGCCATCTGCTACGGATCAGTATTCCTGATCAATGATGAAGCCGATCACGAGGCCTCGCCCTCACCGCGATTCGTGCGCGTCGCGATCGTGGTCCTGCTGCTCCTCCCGCCATTCCCTGCCAGCTTGGTTCCGTTACACCAAGCAGAGGTGAGCGCGGCACCCGTCAGCCCCACCAGCACCGCTGAACCTCCCGGGGCACAAGCCGAATCGCCCGGCTCGGGTCTCGGGCGGGGGGATGATCGCAGAATGACCGGCGGAGGCGACCCCCGAGTCGCTCTGGCCGAGCACCGTCTCCTCGGGGACGCGCTCGATACGACCTCGACGCGGTCGCGACGCGGACCGGCCTGACGCATGCCGACGTCGTCGAGGTGTCCAGACCCTCGGAGCTGGTTCCCGAGTTGTTCGCGTCGCTCTTCGCTCGTCAAGCCCTCGATGCCGTGCGCCGTGCAGCCGTCCCGCGCCGCGCCGACCACGGGACGCAAGTAAGCCGCCGGATGACTGCAACCACGATTGGTATTTTGACGGGTTTTCAATCGACTGGAACTTCTGTGTGTCAACTGGGAAGATTCCTACGTACGCGTCGACAGGAGAACGGGATGATCGTGGTTCGCCGTTGTCGGCTCGGAGCCGGTCTGATCGCGCTTGCCGCTGTCCTGGTTGCAGTGAACGGCTTGGCTCTGTTCGGCGCTCGGACGGCGTTGTGGATCGACGACTCGTTTCAGTTGAGCGCCGCCTTCGCCGCGGTGGTCTGTGGCCTACTCGCCGCGCGCCGAGTCACGGCCGCCCAACGCTGGTGGCGATTGCTGATCGCGGCGGGCATGTTCTGCTGGGCGGCGGGCCAGGTGATCTGGTCTTGGTATCAACTCGCCGACAATGAGGGGTTGCCGTCGCCGTCGCTGGCCGATATCGGCTACCTCGCCTTCCCGGTGTGCGCGCTTCCGGCACTGTTCGTGCTGGCCTCTGCGCGGCGCCGTTCGGCGCCCAAACCTTGGACAGCCCATTTCGGTGTCGCGGTGGTCCTTGATGGCGTAGCCGCCACCGTGTGCCTCTTCATCTTGGCCTGGAGCACCGGACTGGGCGCCGCACTACGCGCTGCCTCCTCCCCGGGCGTGGTCGCCTGGGCTGTGGCAGTCGCCTATCCGGCAACCGACTTGATCCTGGTCGTCGTCGCTTTGCTGCTCGTGTTGTTCCGTCGGATCGACCCGGCTTACAGCGCCAATTTCCTCTTGCTGGCCGCCGGGATCGTGGCCTTGGCCTGTTCGGACAGTATCTTCGCCTGCCTGATCACCACCGACGCTCAGAGCATGAAACCGTGGGAGGACGCCGGCTACGTGCTGGGCCCACTGCTGATCGCCTGCGCGTTGGTTGCGAGGCCCTCGAAGGTCTCCGTGACGAAAGACGCCGCGGAGACACCCGAGCTGTGGCAGCTGGTTCTGCCCTACGCCCCAGTCGTCGCCGTCGGTGTAGTGATCGCCGGTGAGTTGATAGCGGGACGTACGCCCGACATCACAGTGGGTTGCCTGATCACGCTGGTGATCGTCGTGATCATCATCCGACAGGTGCTGTGGTCGATGGACACCATCGTGCTGATGCGGCGGTTGTACACGGCCCAAGGGCAGCTCACTCACCAGGTCCACCACGATCCGTTGACCGGTCTGTTCAACCGTAGGGCCTTTGCTGATCGGCTGGATGCTGCCGTCCTCGACGGTCGGTCGCTGTTGGTCGTCTTCGTCGATCTCGATGACTTCAAGATCGTCAACGACGAGTACGGCCACGCCACGGGAGATAAGTTGTTGGTGGCGGTGAGTCAAAGGCTGCTCCAATCCGTGCGGTCCACCGATACCGTCGCCAGAATGGGAGGCGACGAATTCGCCGTGCTGGTCGAGGGCGAGACACTCGAACCACATTCCGTCGCCGCACGGATCCGAAGCGCTTTGCGGCAGCCGTTCGCGGTGCACGGTTCGGGGGTCGTCATCCGGGCCAGTCTGGGGTTGGTGGTTCCGGATCCCGAGGAGCCGCTGTTGACCGCGGAAGTGCTGCTCCGGCGTGCGGACGCCTCGATGTATGCGAGCAAGAAGTCCGGTAAAGACTCTGTGGTCATGCTCGGCTCCGAGTTCTGGCACAGTGATTTTCCCACCGCGCTACGGCGCGCCCGGGGCGGGGTGCCCGACGGCTTCCGTCTGGTCTATCAGCCGATTGTCGCGCTGCCCGAGGGAACCACCATCGCGGTCGAGGCGCTGGCCCGGTGGACCACGCCCGAGGGGGTCGAGATCGAACCCGAGACGTTCGTGTCCGCCGCCGAACGTGCCGGGCTCGGCGGCGTACTGGACACACTGGTCCTCGACTTGGCCTACGAGCAGATCACTCGAGCAAAACTCGAAGTGCCGGTACACGTCAACATCGGTGCGGAGCGACTAGGGCAGGCCCGCTTCGAGCACTTCGTCGCTGACACCGTGCGTCGACACGGCATCGCGGCCGGACAACTCGTTGTCGAGGTCACCGAAACCGTCCCCATCGCCGATCTCGTCGGCGGGGCTGACGCGATCCGGCGCCTACAGCAACTCGGCGTCCGGGTGGCACTCGATGACTTCGGCGCAGGCTACAACTCACTGACCTACCTGCAGAAGCTGCCGGTGGACGTGATCAAAATCGACCGCACCCTCACTTCCGGCAGCGAGTCCGAACGCGCTGCGGCACTGTGCCGCTCGATAATCGAGCTATGCGTGTCGATGGGCGTAGACGTGATCGCCGAGGGAGTCGAGACCACCGACCAGGCCGACCGCCTGTATGCCGCCGGATGCGTGATGGCCCAGGGGTACCTGTTCGGCCGCCCGGCACCCCCACTCCGCATCTATCCGACTCCGACGCAACCCCGACGGTCCACGCCCGCCTGAGTGCACGGTGTCACGCGGTAGTCGTCGAGCCCGGCGCCCAGGGCGCCGGTTTGCGAAATCACCGTCCCGCCAGCCACCGACTCCCCGATGCCGCTGGTCACCGAGCCGAACACCTAACCACCGCAACCCGATTCGACCTGCCGCATCACGGCGGCGCTCCCCGCGTCGATCGACAGCCCGTACGCCCGGCTCACCGCGGCGAACTGCTCGACGTACTGGCAGTGGAAGCCCTCGTTGCTCGGCATCCACCGGCCCGGCGGGCTGTCCTTCTTGTTGTCGTTGGACGGCCCGTCTACGGCGACCAGCTCGCGCGGATCGTTCGCCAGCCTGGTTCGGGTCGCGTCATCCCACGCATAGGCGCCCATGTCCCACGCGTAGGCGAGGGGAACGATGTGGTCGATCTGTATGCGTCCCGAGGTCTCGGGTCCCCGGGTGAAATGCATCGTCTGGCCGGTGTACGGATCGACCAAGGAGCCGCTCGCGACAGCATTCGGGCAGCTCTGGGTGCGCACGAAGGTCTTGTCGGACAGGTCCCTAGACAAGATGTCGTTGCGCGTGTCGCACCCGTTGTGACCCATAGGCGCATCGCTGTCGTCGGTCCACGCCGCACCGAACGCGGCCCGTCGGTACCGGACCGGTGCGTGCCGCCGCTCCGCGACCACGGTGATCCCGGCCAACAGGTCGCCCCCGAAACCCGTTGCGGGCGCCGACCCACCAGCTGTCGACGTCGAAGGGCCGTCGCCGGAACGCCGGTCCCCGACCGCCGTCACGGCGACCACCACCACCGTCGCAACCGTCGCGAGCAGCATCGCCCACTTCTTCACCGAGAGTCGCCGCCTCACCACGGGCGCACCCTAACAGCACCTCACGACAACCTAGACTGGCAAACAATCACACATGCTTGTTTTTTTCGTTCGATGGTGCCAGGGTGGACCCGTGCCATCGAACAATGCCGTCTTCGACGCCCTGCGAAACACCTCCGACGCCGTCGCCGCCGTCGCCGCCGGCATCCCGAATTGGAGCGCCGCCACACCCGCACCAGGCTGGACCGTGGGCCACCAGGTCGCGCACCTCACGTGGACCGACGAGGTCAGCCTGATCGCCGCCACCGACCCCGATGGCTTCGCCGTGATCCTGCAACGGGCTGCTCAGGACCCGCACGGATTCGTCGACGAGGGAGCTCGACAGCTGCTCGACGAGGCCGGCGACGGACTGGGCGCACGGTGGGCAGCAGGCCGTACCGCCCTGCACGACGCGCTCGCCGCAGCAGATCCCGGGACGCCGCTCCCCTGGTTCGGCCCGCCGATGCGCCCACACACGATGGCCACCGCCCGCGTGATGGAGACCTGGGCGCACGGCCTCGACATCGCCGACGCGGCGGGCGTTGCCCTCGACGTGCCCGACGCACTGCCCCTGGTCGCCCGCATCGGATACAAGACCCGCGACTTCGCGTACCAGGTCAACGGCCAGACCCCACCGGCCGAACCGTTCGACGTGGTCCTCACCGCCGCAGACGGTTCCGAGGTCGCTTTCGGCCCAGGAGATTCCGCGCAGCGGGTCACCGGTCCGCTGATCGACTTCTGCAAGCTGGTCACGCAGCGGATCGCACGCGAGGACACTGCGCTGGTCGCGGTCGGCGACGACGCGGCCCACTGGCTCACCATCGCCCAGTGCTTCGCCGGGCTGCCCGGAGCGGGCCGCCCCGCCACCGGAGGCGCCGCCACCGAAAGCGCTGCCACCGGAAGCCTCGCTACCTCAAGGGCCGCCACCGGCTCCCACACCGAGAGGATCTGATGTCCGACAAGCCCATTCGGATCGGCAACATCTCCGGCTTCTACGGCGACCGCGCGTCGGCCCTCGGCGAGATGCTGTCGGGCGGCCCGATCGACTACCTGACCGGCGACTACCTCGCCGAGCTCACCATGCTGATCCTGGGCCGCGACCGGCTCAAGGATCCGGCCACCGGATACGCCAAGACGTTCCTGCGCGCGCTGCGCGAACACCTCGCCGAGGCCCGCTCGAAGGGCGTCAAGATCGTGGTCAACGCCGGCGGGCTCAACCCGGCCGGGCTCGCCGCCCAGGTCCAGGCACTCGCCGACGAGGTGGGCGTCCCCACCGCGATCGGCTACGTGGACGGCGACGACCTGATCGCTCGCGCGGCCGACCTCGGCGTCCCCGGCGCTGTGACCGCCAACGCCTATCTCGGCGCATTCGGTATCGCGGACTGCCTCACCGCCGGCGCCGATATCGTGGTCACCGGCCGCGTCACCGACGCCTCACTGACGGTGGCCCCCGCGATAGCCGAGTTCGGCTGGGGACGTGAGGATTACAATGCGCTCGCAGGTGCGGTCGCCGCAGGCCACGTGATCGAGTGCAGCGCGCAGGCCACGGGCGGCAACTACGCCTTCTTCGCGCGCTACCCGATCGAGCAACTGTTGCACCCGGGCTTCCCGATCGCCGAGATCGCGGCCGACGGGTCGTCGGTGATCACCAAACACGAAGGCACGGACGGCCTCGTCACGGTCGGCACCGTCACCGCCCAGCTGCTGTACGAGGTGACCGGGCCTCGATACGCCGGTCCCGACGTGACTCTGCGCCTGGACTCACTGCGGCTCGAGCAGATCGGCGCCGACCGGGTCGCGATCACCGGAGCTGTCGGCGAACCCCCCAGCCCCACAACGAAGGTCGCAACCACCGCTCTGGGCGGGTTCCGCAACGAGATCGGGTTCCTGCTCACCGGCCTCGACATCGAGGCGAAGGCCGCTCTGCTCGAGGCGCAGCTGCGCGCCGCCCTGCGGCCCGCGCCCGCCGACCTGCAGTTCCGGCTGGCCCGGACCGACCACCCCGATGCATCCACCGAGGCGGCGGCGTCGGCCGTGCTGACCTGCGTCGCGTGGGACGCCGACCCCAACCGCGTGGGACGGGCGTTCAGCTCGGCGGCAGTCGAGCTCGCGCTGTCCACGTACCCCGGCGCCACCCCGACCGCACCTCCGCAGAAGGGCTCGCCGTACGGCGTCTACGTGCCGTGCTTCGTGCCGAACGAGGACGTCCCCCATCGCGCCCACCGGCCGGACGGCACCGTCGTCGACATCGACCCGCCTGCCCGCATCGCCGAACTCCCCTCTCCCACCGATGAACCCGGCGGGGGCGAGCCCGACACGGCAACCGAGACGCGCCGCCTCCCGCTCGGCACGATCGTCGGCACGCGCAGCGGCGACAAGGGCGGCTCGGCCAACGTCGGCGCATGGGTCGAGTCGGACGAGGCCTTCACCTGGCTGCGCGGCTACCTCACCACCGATCGCCTCCGGGAACTGCTGCCCGAGACGGCCGACCTGCCGGTCGCCCGCTACGAGCTACCGCACCTGCGCGCCGTCAACTTCGTGATCGAGGACATCCTCGGCAAGGGAGTGGCACACGGGTACCGTTTCGACCCACAGGCGAAGGGTATCGGCGAGTGGCTGCGTTCGCGCACCGCCGACATTCCCGTCGCGCTCATCGATGATCCAGCGCTCATCGACGATCCAGTGCTCAGCGATGCGGCCCGCCTCGCCTCGACCCGTCCGGAAGGAGCCTGACATGCCGACCTCGTGGGACACCGAGGAGCGTGCGGCGCTGCGCGACACCGTCACCGCGTTCACCCGGCGGGAGATCCTGCCGCACCTCGACGAGTGGGAGGCCGGCGGTCTCCTACCTCGCGAGCTGCACCGCAAAGCCGGAGACCTGGGGCTGCTGGGCATCTCGTTCCCCGAATCGGTCGGCGGTGGCGGCGGCGACCCGCAGGACGCGCTGATCGTCTGTGAGGCCATGCACGAGGCCGGCGGCTCCGGCGGTCTCTTCGCGTCGCTGTTCACCTGCGGCATCTCGGTGCCGCACCTGATCCTCGCGGGAACACCTGAGCAGCACGAGAAGTGGGTGCGACCGGTGCTCGCCGGCGACAAGATCAGCTCGCTGGCGATCACGGAGCCCGGCGGCGGCTCGGACGTCGGGCACCTGCGCACCACCGCGCGTCTGGTCGATGAGGGCGGCGACGGCCCCTACTATCTCGTCAACGGCTCGAAGACCTTCATCACATCGGGCATCCGCGCAGACTGGGTCGTCACGGCGGTTCGTACGGGGCCCGACGGTGCCGGGGGCGTCTCGCTGCTGGTGATCGAGAAGGGCCGTGAGGGATTCGAGGTGAGCAAGCCCCTGAAGAAGATGGGCTGGCACGCCTCGGACACCGCCGAGCTGTCGTTCACCGACGTCCGGGTGCCGGCCGAGAACCTGGTCGGCCCGGAGAACTCTGGTTTCCTGCTGATCGGCGCCGCGTTCGTGACCGAACGTCTCGGCCTTGCCGTGCAGGCCTATTCGCAGGCCCAACGCTGCCTTGACCTGACCCTCGACTGGGTCCGCCAGCGCGAGACCTTCGGCAAGCCGCTGATCGCCCGGCAGGCCGTGCAGAACACCGTCACCGAGATGCGCCGCAGAATCGAGGTGGCACGGGTGTACTCGCGGTACGTGGCCGACGAGTACGCGACGGCGCTCGCCGACGGCCCGGCCGCGGCCGCGGAGTGGGTGCCACAGGCGTGCTTCGCCAAGAACACTGCGGTCGAATGCGGCGAGTGGGTTGCGAACGAGGCCGTGCAGCTGTTCGGCGGACACGGTTACATGTCCGAGTCCGAGGTCTCCCGGCAGTACCGGGACATGCGCATCCTGGGCATCGGCGGCGGCACCACACAGATCCTGACCACGCTCGCGGCGAATCGCCTCGGCTACCGCTGAACCGGAAGGACTTTCACTTATGACGGTGCTCACATCCGCCCCGTCCCCCGACGCCGCCGCTTACCGCGCGGCGATGCTCGGCAGACTCGACGACCTCCAGGGCGAGTTCGCCAAGGCGATCGCGGGCGGCGGCGACAAGTACGTGGCGCGACACCGTAAGCGCGGCAAGCTCACCGCGCGCGAGCGGATCGATACGGTCCTCGACCCGGCCTCCCCCTTCCTCGAGCTGATGCCGCTGGCGGCGTGGGGTAGCGACTTCCAGGTGGGAGCCTCGCTGATCGGCGGCATCGGCGTCGTGGAGGGCGTGGAGTGCATGCTGGTCGCCAACGACCCCACCGTGAAGGGCGGCACCTCCAACCCCTGGACGCTGCGTAAGTCGTTGCGGCTCAACGACATCGCCAGGGAGAACCGCCTGCCGGTGATCTCCCTGGTCGAGTCGGGCGGCGCCGATCTGCCCACGCAGAAGGAGGTGTTCGTCCCGGGCGGCGCGATGTTCCGCAACCTCACCCAGCTGTCCAAGGCGGGCATCCCGACCATCTCGGTGGTTTACGGCAACTCCACCGCAGGCGGCGCGTACATCCCCGGCATGAGCGACCACGTCGTCATGATCGCCGAGCGGTCCAAGGTGTTCCTGGCGGGACCGCCGCTGGTCAAGGCAGCGACCGGCGAGATCAGCGACGACGAGACCCTCGGCGGCGCCGAGATGCACTCCCGCCAGAGCGGCCTGGGCGACTACCTCGCGCACGACGAACTCGACGCGGCGCGGATCGCGCGGACCATCGTCCGGCGTCTCAACTGGCGCAAGCAGGGACCCGCACCGTCGGGCATCGTCCGTCCCCCTCGCTACGACGCCGAGAGCCTGCTCGACATCGTCCCGCCCGACCTGAGGGTGCCGTTCGATCCCCGGGAGATCATCGCCCGCATCGTGGACGACTCCGACTACGACGAGTTCAAGCCGCTGTACGGGAGTTCGCTCACCACCGGATGGGCGTCGCTGCACGGCTACCCGATCGGCATCCTCGCCAACGCCCGCGGTGTGCTGTTCAGCGAGGAGGCACAGAAGGCCACCCAGTTCATCGAGCTGGCGAACCGCTATGACACGCCACTTCTGTTCGTGCACAACACCACCGGGTACATGGTGGGCGCCGAGTACGAGCATGGCGGCATCATCAAGCACGGGTCGATGATGATCAACGCCGTCTCCAACTCGGAGGTACCGCACATCTCCCTCATCGCCGGTGCGTCCTACGGCGCCGGGCACTACGGCATGTGCGGCCGCGCCTTCAACCCGCGCTTCCTCTTCACCTGGCCGAGCTCGCGCAGCGCCGTGATGGGGTCGAAGCAGCTGGCCGACGTGGTCACCGAGGTGGCGTCCGCGTCGGCCGCGGCGCGCGGGCAGGCCATGGATCCGGCGTTCGTCGAGGCGATGCGCGAAGCGATCGTCACGCAGATCGACAACGAGTCGGTGCCGGCGTTCCTGTCCGGCATGCTCTACGACGACGGCATCATCGACCCGCGGGACACGCGAACCGTGCTCGGCATGGCCCTGTCCGCGATCCACAACGCCCCCGTGGCCGGCACCGATCGCTTCGGCGTCTTCCGGATGTGAGGAACGATATGACTGAACCCACCACCGTGCTCCCCAGTACGCAGACCCCAGGCGAGCCCACCCGAAAAGCGGTCGCCCCGCACACCTTCGACTCGGTCCTCGTCGCCAACCGCGGCGAGATCGCCCGCCGCGTCATCGCCGCCGCCCACGCCCGCGGGCTGCGGGCGATTGCGGTCTACTCCGACGCGGACGCCGGCGCCCCGCACGTCGCAGAGGCCGACGAGGCGGTCCGACTCCCCGGCGACGCTCCGGCCGACACCTACCTTCGATCCGACAAGATCATCGCCGCGGCGCAGGTCACCGGCGCGCAGGCGATCCACCCCGGATACGGATTCCTTTCGGAGAATGCCGATTTCGCAGCCGCGGTGGGCGCAGCCGGGCTGGTGTGGATCGGACCGACACCCGAGGCCATCACCGCGATGGGATCCAAGGTCGCCGCGAAGGCGCGACTGCTGGCCGCCGGCGTGCCGATGCTCACCAACCTCACCCCGGATCAGGTGTCCGACACCGACTTCCCGATCCTCGTGAAGGCATCGGCAGGCGGCGGCGGGCGCGGCATGCGTGTCGTGCGCACCCGCGCCGAGCTGCCCGATGCGCTCGCCGCGGCGGAGCGGGAGGCCGCTTCCGCATTCGGCGACGGAACGGTCTTCTGCGAGCGCTACCTCGAGCGGGGCCGGCACATCGAGGTGCAGGTGATGGCCGACACCCACGGGACCGTGTGGGCCGTGGGCGAGCGCGAATGCTCGATCCAGCGCCGCCACCAGAAAGTGATCGAGGAGGCCCCGTCGCCCCTCGTGGAGCGCCATCCGGCGATGCGGCAGCAGCTGTTCACGGCGGCCACCGACG
>CAJCHX010000467.1 GCA_903970215.1 Acidobacteriaceae bacterium | reverse complement strand
GGTCAAGGTGATCGAGCTGATGATGGATTGCATCTCGGCGAGGGCGTTCGAGAACGACATGTACTTCCCGATCGCGGCGCAAGCAGTGATCGGGCTGCCGCGCCTCGAGGGCACTGTGCACGTGAACATGGCTCTGGCGCTCAAGTTCCTGCCGTCGTATCTGTTCAGTCCTACGGACCCGAGCCTCGCCCTGCTGGCCGCACGTAAGCCGGGACAGCCCAGCCGGGTCCCCGACCGGGCGTTCGCGCCGGCCTTCGCGATGTCGCGCGCAGGTATCCGCGCGGCGGCTCCGCTCCTGCGCTACGTGCGGCCGAGCAGTTCGCCGAAGCTGCCGCCCCGTCGGCGCGACACGGCAGACGACACCTTCCTGTTCGCGCAAGGTCCGGCCCAGGGCCTCGGCGCCGTCCGGTTCCACGACTGGCGTGCCAGCTTCGCCGACTTCACGCATCTGCCGAACGTCTCGCTCTTCCTGGAGCAGGTCGACGCGTTCCAAGCCCTCCTCGGCACGGCTCCGCTGAGTAAGGCGCAGATGCGGGACCTCGACCTGCTACTGGTGATCGGCGACATGTTCACCTTGGTGCCCTACGCCGAGCTGGTACTTCAGCAGGCGAAGATCGCCGGGACCGACGAGGCCGTCGTCGACAACATCTTCGACATCCTGGTCCGCGACTTCGCGGGCCACGCGGTGACACTCCACGCGAAGCCGACGGTGACGGTCGAGCAGCAGCGGGCTGCGCTCAAGTGCATCCGCCGCCCGCACTTCGACGCCGAGCGGTTCGAGAAGGTCTGGGCGCTGGCCCGCGCCGCGGCTGACACATACGAGATGAAGCCATGAATCGCCGCACATCGGCAACCGCTGAGCAAGGAGCAACAGTGAAGAAACCTCCCGAGATCCAAGCACCCGAGGACTACGGATTCTTCGGGCCCGGCTCGGTCAGCTGGAAGGTGTGGGGCTCAGCGACCTCGCCGGTCGTCGGGCTCTCACGGGCCGTCGTCGTCGAGGAACTGGACCCGCCGCTGATCGCCGCCGTCGACAAGACCGGTGCCAACTACGATCGGCCCCGTACCCGCTACGAGCGGACCGTCCGCTACTTCGCCGCGGTCGCATTCGCCGACAGTCGCACTGTGACGCAGATGGCCGACGTCTTGGTCAAGGTCCACTCGAAGGCCATCGGTATCGAGCCCGTCAGCGGCAAGAAGTACGACGCCAACGACCCCAAGTCCCAACTGTGGATCCTGCTGACCGGCTGGCACTCGGTGCTCAAGGCCTATGAGATGTATGGGCCCGGGAAGCTCACCGAGGAGGAGGAGAACCAGTTCTGGGCGGAGTGTGCGATCGCCGCGGAGTTCCAGACCTGCGACCCCGCGGACGTCCCGCGCACCCGGGAGGGGATCAAGGAATACTTCGAGCAGATGCGCCCCCACCTCGCGGCCAGCGAGGCTGCGCAGAAGATGATGGCGCACCTACTCGACCCTCGCGTCGTCTTCTCTCCAGACCTGGCGCTTCCGCTGCGCCTCGTGCTCGACGTGGTGGCCCGGATCGTCCGCGCGGGCACGATCGCCACCATGCCCCGGTGGATGCGAAGAATGGGCGGCTTCCCGCAATCGCCGGCCGTCGACGTACTCGTACGCCCCGTCCTTCGACTCGGATTCGGCCTGGTGAATCGCTCCACGCCGCTCAAGCGGTATGTCCTGGGACTCCTCGCACCCTCGACCCTCCCGATTGTGGAGCCGGTGTGGCAGGGCATCCCGCCGGTGCACGACGAGATTCTTACTCCGACGGAGGCTCGCTACCGGTACGGCTTCGTCGCGCCCGTGGATGCCCACTTGGAGATGCGGGCAAAGCAGCACGATCGGGTATTCGGGCAAGGACTCGCACCCGCCGAGGACGGGATTGTGGAATCGCAAGCTCTCCTGGGGCGGATGGCCTGATGCTTCACCCGTGAGAGCCCGGTTCGGTCGGACCGGGCTCTTACGGGAGTGCTTATCAGTGGACGAGCCTGCTGTGCCCCGTTCAGGTGGCCGATCCTTACGAATCCCTCGCCTGCCTACCTTCCGGACGTTCGAGCATGGGCATGGGCATGGGCGGAGGCTTACCGTGCGAGCCTCAACGTCCGAACGCCCACGCGACCATCAACGGAAGTTCTTCCCGCCAGAACGCATCGCCGTGCGATCCGATGCGCTCTCTCATGACGACGTCGGCGCCGGCGTCACGCAGCGCGGTCGCCCATCGGGTCGCGTTCTCACGGAAGAACGGCTCCAACGTGCCTGCGACCAGGTACGTGCGCGGAAGCGAGCGCGGCAGCACTGAGGGCGGTTGGTAGCCCGCGCCTGGTGAGGCACAGAACACCGCTCCGTAGATATCAGGATGCCGAAGCCCAAGGGCGAGTGCCAGTTCCCCACTCGCAGAGACTCCGAACACAGCGGTTCGCTCGGTGGGCAGTGCCACTCCAAACCGCAAGGCCGTCCACCGGCGTACATCGCCGACGAAGAACCTCTCGTGTGCCGCGAACCGATTCGGGTCGAAGCCGGGTGAGTACTCGTGCAGCCGGCCGGTCTCGTCGACCTGCCGATGAGTACCGACGATCATCGTTGACGGAACGTCGACTCTTTCGAGGAGCGCGCCCCAGCGTGGGATCAACTGCCCGTCACCGGCGAACACGAGCGCCTCGGGCGGATCCGGTGGGACATACACCGTGACCCGACGGCCGCCGTCGTAGTCGAGCGTCTCGGTGACGAAGTCTCCCGAGATCGAGTGGTCGATCCGTTGGTTGTCCACTGTCGATATCCGATCGAATAAGAGATCGATGCCGAGTGCCGCATCAACCGCCTACTCTGCCTCGTGTGCTCGGCCGGGATATGCCCGCGACACATCCTGTGAACAGCGGTTTTACTGGTCGGGATGACAGGATTCGAACCTGCGACCCTTCGCTCCCAAAGCGAATGCGCTACCAAGCTGCGCCACATCCCGTGATCGCGGCGCATCGCGCGGCGACCAGCGTCGATAGTACGGTGCCACGCCCTGGTCCACTCAGCGGCCCCTGGCCGATCCTGCGCGCACCAGTCGGCCCTACGCCCTCAGCCGCGGGTATGCGCTGTTCTGACGGCACCGGCCGTACGGCCGGGACCGAGGTGACCCTCGACGGTCACCTCCCTAGCGGCGGGTCGGCTCCAGCCGGAGGCGCGATACCACCGTCCGCAGTGTGCGATTGTTCCCGCCCGGCGGGAAGAATCGCACCTTCTGGACGGGCACCTGTCGACGTAGTGCCGTGCCCGTGCCCATCGAACACCAGGTACACCACGATGCCCACGAGCAACGCCCAGAACGCCGCCCCGATACCGGCGATCGCAGCGCCCGACGCCGCGATCGCGAAGGTTACCGCGGCCGGAATCCGCGCGGCCTCCTCCGACATCGCCCCCGCAGCCGCTGATGCGAACGCCCCCAACAATGCGACTCCGGCCACGGCCTGCACCACCCCGGCGGGCGCTACCAGCACCACCGCGACCAGACC
>CAJCHX010000466.1 GCA_903970215.1 Acidobacteriaceae bacterium | reverse complement strand
CGGTCGCCGCCGGTGCCGACGATGTCCAGCGCCCGCCCCGAGAACGGCACCGGCGTGGTCAGCCCCAGCATCACACCGGCCAGGGCACTGACCTCCGCCGCCGACGGTCCCTTCATCTTCATCGCCACGCCGAACGCGGCGATCTGCGACGGCGTGGCGGCGTCGTTCATGATCTCCGACATCGCCCACGTGGCCTGCTCCGTGCTCAGGTCACGGTGTGCAGTGAGCTCGGTGAGAACCGTCGGCCAATCCATGGCGTCGAGCCTAATCGGACGAGCCTGCAATCCCCCGACCACACCCTGCGGTCAGCGGGGAGCCTGCAGGACGCGCCACAGCAGCGCCGCGCCGTCGTGCCGCGCGGTCACGCCGGCCACGCGCGAGCGCTCCTGCGCCACGTGCAGCGCGTCCACCGTCTGCACCCGTGCGAACGCCACCAGCCCGGTCTCCCCGGCTCGCTCGGCCCACGCGAACCGGGCCAGCTCGTCGGCGCTCACCTCTACCCGCTGGTAACGGTCCTGACCCACCAGTTCGAGCACCCGATCCACGTGCCGGGAGGGGAGCACCACCAGGTGCCACAGCACCGACTGCGCGGCCGCGTCGAAACCCGGCGACGCGTCGAGCACCGCCGAACTCGCCGCCGCGTCGTCACTCGACTCGGCGACGGGAACCAGATCGGGGTCGCCGAGCGTTAGCTCCACGGACGAACGCCGACCGAGACGCGCGACGACGCGGCGCAGCATCGGGTCGCGGACCGGCCGCCCATTGAGGTCGAACTGCATGCACACCTCGATCTGTTCTGGGCGCCTTCGGTCGGGCTCCGGGCGCCCGAAAAATTTGACGCGCCCAATCTGCGACCCGGGTAGGCATCCGATACTACGACCCGTCATACTTGCCGGGTGACTAGCGCCGCACCGACCTCATCGACAGCGATCACTCAGCGCGTGCACTCGCTCAACCGACCCAACATGGTCAGCGTCGGGACGATCGTCTGGCTGTCGAGCGAGTTGATGTTCTTCGCCGGACTCTTCGCGATGTACTTCGTCGCGCGCGCGGCCGCGGGCGCGAACGGCTGGCCGCCGGAGCCCACCGAGCTCAGTCTCACCTACGCCATCCCGCCCACCGTGGTGCTGATCGCGTCCTCGGTCACCTGCCAGATGGGCGTGTTCGCAGCGGAGAAGGGCGACGTCTTCAAGTTCCGCGTGTGGTACCTGATCTCGTTCCTGATGGGCGCGTTCTTCATCGCCGGCCAGGCGCACGAGTACTGGACCCTGGTGCACGAGGGCACCACCCTCAGCTCGTCGGTGTACGGCTCGGTCTTCTACATGGCCACGGGCTTCCACGGCCTCCACGTGTGCGGCGGCCTCGTCGCCTTCATCTTCATCCTGTTCCGGTCCCGGACCAGCAAATTCACGCCGGCTCAGGCCACCGCCGCGATCGTCGTCAGCTACTACTGGCACTTCGTCGACATCGTGTGGATCGGCCTGTTCGCGGTCATCTACCTGATCCGTTGATCCAGTCCACGTTTGTACGTGCATCCGCAGCCGCGATTACGTAAGGGATAGCAGATGAGTTCAGCAGATATCGAGCACGGCAGCGAGGGAGGCGAGCCCGGCGGCGCCGGGGCCCGGTCCCACTCCGCGCGTGCGTCCGTCACCGATGCGGTCTCGGCGCGCAAGCGCCGCAGGCTACGCCGTCGGGTGACGAGCGCCGCGCTTCTGCTGTTCGCCTTGGTCGCGGCGGGTGGTCTGGCGACGCTGGTCAGCCCCACACCCCAGGTCGCGGTCGCCGACGGCAACGATTCGGCTCTGATCGCCCAGGGCAAGCAGCTCTACGAGACCTCGTGTATCTCGTGCCACGGCGCCAACCTGGAGGGCGTCCAGGACCGCGGCCCGGCCCTGACCGGTGTCGGCGACGCCGCGGTGTACTTCCAAGTGCATTCGGGCCGGATGCCCGCCACCTCGATGTCGGCACAGATCGTGCGGAAGCCTCCCGTCTTCGCCGATCCGCAGATCGATGCGATGGGCGCCTACATCCAGTCGATCGGCGGCGGTCCGTCGGTGGTCTGGGAGTACAACTCCGACGGCTCGATCAAGCGCGACAAGGACGGCAACCGAGTTCTCGCGATGGGGTCGCTGCGCGGCACCAACCTCGGCTCGGGCTCCGAGCTCTTCCGGCTCAACTGCTCGTCGTGCCACAACTTCACCGGCAAGGGCGGCGCACTGTCCAGCGGTAAGTTCGCTCCCCCGTTGGCCCCTGCCAACGAGCAGGAGATCTACGACGCCATGCTGACCGGCCCGCAGAACATGCCGAAGTTCTCCGACCGCCAGCTGTCGCCGGAGGAGAAGCGGAACATCATCGGCTACATCAAGTCGGCCACCGAGACGGCCTCACCCGCAGGCTACGACCTGGGCGGCTTCGGCCCCGTCTCCGAGGGCATGGCCATGTGGGTTTTCGGAATCGTCGCCGTCGTGGCGGCCGCGATGTGGGTTGGGAGTAGGTCATGACCGCTAAGCCGCTCAAGAACGTCCCCTCGGACGACGAACTGGACACGCTGGACAACGACCAGCTGGTCAAGCTCGGAACCAACCTCGACGGTGTGGAGCTGGTCTACCGCGAGCCGCGCTGGCCCGTGCCCGGCACGAAGGCCGAGAAGCGCGCCGAGCGCTCCGTCGCCGTGTCGTTCGCGCTGGCCGGAGTGTTCGCCCTGGCGTTCCTCGTGATCTTCCTCTGGTGGCCGTGGCAGTACCAGGGCATCGGTGACAAGGATTACGGCCTGTACACCTGGTACAACCCGCTGATCGGCATCACCTTCGGGCTCTCGGTGCTGTTCGTCGGCGTCGGCGCCGTCCTCTTCACCAAGAAGTTCATCCCTGAGGAGATCGCGGTCCAGCAACGGCACGACGCCGGTGGCTCGCCCAAGATCGACAAGAAGACCACTGCCGCGCTGTTCACCAACGCGCTCGAGACGTCCACCCTCCCCCGCCGCAAGCTGATCATCGCGTCGGCCGGGTTCGGCGTCGGCGTCCTCGGCCTGGGTGCCGCGGTCGGCTTCCTCGGTGGCCTGATCAAGAACCCCTGGGCGCAGCGCGGAGACGCGCCGCTGTGGCACACCGGCTGGTCGAAGAACTGGGACTCGCTGACCAACACGTACGGCGCGCCCAAGAACGAGACCGTGTTCCTGCGCAACGACATCGGCGACCCGTACAAGGTCCAGCTGGTCAAGCCGGAGGACATGGACGCCGGCGGCATGATGACGGTCTTCCCGTGGCGGGTCTCGGACGGCTTCGGTGAGACCGAGGATTCCCGCGAACGGCTGCTCAACGGCCTCAAGGCCATCCGTAACCCGGTCATGTTGATCCGACTCCGCCCGGAGGACTCG
>CAJCHX010000465.1 GCA_903970215.1 Acidobacteriaceae bacterium | reverse complement strand
CCTGCGTCGGCTTCTGCGGCTGCCGCCCGTTCTGGTGCCCCTCCTGAAAGTGTTGATCCCGCTCGACACTCGGCCGGTTTCTGATAGCCATGAGGAAAGCGCCTCGCGCTCTCGCAGCAATCCAGCATTGCGCAGGTTCTGGCTCTCACTCAGGGTGACGCGCTAGGTTGCCGAAGGGTGACAGGAGTCACTCTTGGCTGCCATACTCCGTAGGGTGGACAGCCATTCCCGCCCGACATTCGTCGTAGCGCAACTCCTGCGCTGCGTTCCAAGACGAGTGGACGACGCAAACCTTCTCGGTTCCGCCGTGTTCTGGGGTGCAACAGCATCTGCAGCTCTCTTCTATCTGATCTCCGACTCCAGGCTGTTCTGGTATCTCGATGACTGGGACTACCTGGGTTCCGGCAGGTCGCTCCACCATGACGTGGTCCACTCGTTGCTCGCAGCCCACGGCGGCTAGTGGGTCACCGTCCCCGTCATCATTTTTCAGGTTCTCGAGAGCACGGTCGGGTTGCACAGCTACCTCCCCTACGCTCTGCCGGTTCTGGCCGCACACATCGGAATAGTCTGGTTGATACGACGGATCATGGTGCGACACGGCGTTCACGCCCTGGTGACGACCCTTCTGCCCATCGGGTTGCTCTTTCTATCGGTCGCCTACGAAGACATCATATGGGACCAGCAAATATGCTATCTGGGCTCGGTGTTTTTCGCCCTGCTCGCCATGGACAGACTCGCGCCAACCGATCGTCCAGCGCCCCGGCAGATCGTCTTGGCCGCTGTCCTCTGCCTTCTCTCGGTTATGAGTTCGAACGTCGGTGTAGGAATGATGGCTTTGGTGGGGGTGTACGCCGTTCTTCGACACGGCATAGGCCAGCTCAGTTTCCTTGCCGTCGTCCCGGCAACGGCTGCGTTCGTCTGGTGGTACCTGTCGTATGGGAGCGTGGCCACGGGGATGTGTCCAGCTGGGCCAGCGCCTGCCTGGTACATCCCTCTTTTTGCTGGCTCTGCGTTCGAGCACAGCCTGGACGGCCTCGGAGGTTTCAAGTTTTCCGCGATTCTCGCCTTCTCTGCAGCGGTGCTCGCTCTCGGATCCTTCGTCAGCACTGGTGCGGACAGGCGACGGTACGCCTGGCCACTCGCCTCACTATGCGGGACAGCTGTGCTCTACCTGGAGATTGCCGGCGCTCGAAGTTGTTTCGGTCTCGGATACGCCCGACAGCCCCGGTATGCCTATTTTGCGGCTGTGCTCCTGGCCCCACTGGTTGCTCTTGGTCTCGACTGGCTCATGACCAAATGGGCATCTGCGACCCGTGTGGTCGGATGCTTACTCCTACTCGGCGTTGCGCTGAACTTCAACGGCATGCGCCAGGCCGAGCGGGAACGTGAGATACGGACTCATGCAGGTGCGTTGCAACTGGCGGACGCCCGGGAGGATCAGGTGACCCACCGCCGACTTCCTCGTGTCCTGTCGAAGGTCGATCCCGAAGTGACTCCTCAGGAGTTGAGGCTGCTCGTTCGGCAACATTCCCTTCATCTGCCGAGTCCGCCTGTAGCCGCACCTGTCGGTGACCCCGGAGAATGAACCGCACAGGACCCCTTCAGCCAGACTCTCGTCGCCTGGACCGACCCGTCTTGGAGCCTGTCGCGGCGCATCAGGCGGGCCACGCGTTTGCAGCTCACCCT
>CAJCHX010000464.1 GCA_903970215.1 Acidobacteriaceae bacterium | reverse complement strand
ACCCGCCACGAATAGATTCGCGGGCTTGTCGTAGAGACGCAGCGGTGCGTCGACCTGCTGGAGGTGGCCGTCCTTCATCACCGCCACACGATCGCCCATCGTCATCGCCTCGACCTGGTCGTGCGTGACGTACACCGTCGTCACGCCGAGTTCGGCCTGCAGCCGCGCGATATCGGTGCGGGTCTGCACGCGCATCTTGGCGTCGAGATTCGAGAGCGGCTCGTCCATGCAGAAGACCTGGGGTTGCCGAACGATGGCGCGCCCCATGGCGACTCGCTGGCGCTGGCCACCGGACAGAGCTTTCGGTTTGCGATCGAGGTACTCCGTCAGACCGAGGATCTTCGCCGCCTCGGCGACCCGCCCCGTCCGCTCTGCTTGCGGAACCTTGGCCATCTTCAGACCGAACGCCATGTTGTCGGCGACTGACATGTGCGGGTAGAGGGCGTAGTTCTGGAACACCATCGCGATGTCCCGGTCCTTAGGCGGCGAATTGGTGACGTCGCGGTCCCCGATCAGGATCCGCCCGTTGCTCACCTCTTCGAGACCCGCGAGCATTCGGAGCGACGTCGATTTGCCACACCCGGACGGACCGACGAACACCATGAATTCGCCGTCGCCGATCTCGAGGTCCAGTCCCGGCACGGCCGGCTTCTCCGCCCCCGCGTACCAGCATTGCGCCTTGTCGAAGGTCACAGTTGCCATTTCGTTCTCTCCTTCACCGGCGGGTACGTGCCGGACGTAGTGGGGTGGTGGTTTCGGAGGCAGGCCGCTCGGCCCCTCCCTGATCGCGTCTTTCGCCGACCAGTCACGGCGTTATGGTGCATTCGAGATCCCAGACCAGGGCGTCGGTCGACGCCTCGACGGTCCACGGGGGCGGAGCAGTCGGATATACGCGACTGGTCAGTGACCGACCTCCACTGGTGAAGACCTCGATCACAGATCCGTCGATGAACACCCGGACCGCCGGCCGGGCGCCGTCCGCGCCGAATGCGTCGCGCACGGCGGCCCGGCCACCGTCGGCGCGAGCGTCCGCACTCGCGGCAGTTCGGTCCACAGCCACGGTGCCGGCGGCGGCATCGAGCTCGACGTCGCAGTACTCGTCGTCGGCGAACCGGAGCCGCACACACCCCGTCGTCGCCACCGGGACGACGACCTCCGCCTGTGCGCCGATGGTCGCGCCGGCGGCGGGTCGGGACGGCCCGTCGCGCAGCGACTCGACCACCGGGTGCGGTTCCGTCGCGATGCGCCCATCAGCGAGCCACGGCCGTCGGGGCAGCGAGATCGCACCCGCCCAGCCCTCGTCCTTCCACCAGACCGGATCGCGTTCCTCGGTGATCCAACCGAACAGGATCGGCCCCCACGTGCTGTCGCGCATGACCGACGCCGCGTAGAAGTTGTGCCCGTCGTCGACGCGGTGCAACCTGCGACGACCGTCCAGCGCGAACGCCAGCACATTCGCCGGCCCGTCGGCCTGCGACCAGGACGACACGACGGCGACATCGGCACCGTCGACGGTCAGGATCTGCGGGCACTCCCACCCGGCACCGGTGTCGGAGCCGTCTACCTCGGTGCGGCCGAGAGCGGCCAGATCGCCGAGGTGGCGCCATTGGACGCCATCGGCAGACCGGTAGTACCGGATCGACGCCGTCTCGTCGGGTCCGGCCGCGCCCACAGCCATGGCCCACCCATGGCCGTCGTCCCAGACGAACGGGTCGCGGAACATGGTGACCCCCTCGTCGACGCCGGGATCGTCGACGACCTGGACCGGCGTGCCGAAGCTCGCACCGCCGTCTTCGGAGACCGCCATCAGTACGGACTGATAGACCTTGCCGTCGATGTTGCCCGAATAGTAGGCCCGAACCTGGCCGTCGACGACCACCGTGTTTCCGGAATAGCATCCGTCGGAGTCCAGCCCGCCCGGCGCAGGAGCCATGGCGGGGCGGTGGAGCCGCCAATGCACGAGGTCGTCGCTGGTCGCGTGCCCCCACTCCACCGGGACCGACAGGTCTGCCTTCGAACGGGACTGGAAGTACAGATGCACCTCGCCATCGAGGTCAAGCGGCCCGTTCGGGTCGTTGACGAAGCCGCGCGGGAGTCGTATGTGGAACTGCGGCAGATGGTGGTCCCAGGCACGGGACATACGGATTCTCCGATCTTGTGGTGCGGTCGGTGTCGTAGTGCGTCGTAGTCGGCTCAGCGGGACGAGCCCGCAGTGACGCCTTCTATGAAGTACCGCTGCGCGAAGATGAACAGGAGGATGCTCGGGACCGTCGAGAGGACCACGCCGGCAAGGACCACCGAGATCGACCCGGTCCCCAGGTTGCCCTGCAGACCGACGAGTCCGAGCGGGAGCGTGAACTGGTCCTGCGACGACAGGAAGATCAGCGGTCGATAGAACTCCGCCCAGAATCCCGAGAAATTCAAGATCGCCAGCGTCGCGACTGCGGGAGTCGCCATTCGGGCATAGATGAGGAAGAACACCTGGAACCTGGATGCGCCGTCGATCCGCGCCGCCTCGCCCAGTTCTGTCGGCATCTGCATGAAATACTGGCGCATCAGGAACGTCCCGAACGCGCTGCCGAGGGCCGGGATGATCAGCGAAGCCAGGCTGTCGGCGATGCCCAGCATCTTCACGATGACGAAGACCGGGACGATGATCGTCTGGATCGGCACCATCATGGTGGCCAGGAACGCGCCGAAGATCGCCGTCCGGCCTGGAAAGCGGATCATCGCGAATGCGTAGCCGGACAGGGTACAGGTGATCGTCTGTCCGACCACGATCAGAAGCGTGACGATGGTGCTGTTGAGGAAGAACCGACCGATCGGTATCTGCCTGAACACCTCGGCATAGTTACTGAAATCGGCGTGCAGGGGCAACCATTGCGGCGGATTCGTGAAGGCCGAGGCGGGTGTCCGCAGCGACGTGCTCACGGTCCACAACAGGGGCCCGAGGATGAATACCGCTGCGACGATCAGTACGCCGATACCGATGCCTCCGGCGATTCTGTTGCCCGATCGCCGGGGGGCGAGAGCCCGTGTCGTCATCTGTAGAACACCAACTTTCGTGCGGCGGCGAATTGCACGCCCGTGACGGTCAGGATGATGAGCAGCAACACGATCGCGATGGCAGACGCGTACCCGAACTGAAGGTTCTGGAATCCCGCCTGATAGAGGGCGATGGTCGCAGTAGTAGTGGCGGTGCCCGGACCACCCTTGGTCATGATGTACGGCTGGTCGAAGAGCTGCATCGCGTTGATCATCGCCACCACCCCGGCGAACAGGATGGTGGGGCTGATCAGCGGGATCTTGATGCGAAGGAGGGTCCGCATGGGGCCGGCGCCATCGATCGCTGCCGCCTCGAGCACATCCTGGGGCACCGATGTGAGTGCCGCCACGAACATCACGAACGTGAACCCCACCTGCTGCCACACCGTGATGAGGACCATGCTCACCATCGCGCCGACGGTGCTCGTCAGCCACGGTATCGCCGGCAACCCGATCGCCGTGAGGTAGTAGTTGATGACGCCGAATTTAGCGTCGAACATGTACCCCATGAAGATCGACACGGAGGCTGTCGATGCGAGCAGAGGTAGGTAGAAGGCGGTCCGGAAGATCGCCTTCGACCAGTTCCGTTTCCGCTGGTTCACCAGGACGGCGAGCGCCAGGCCCAGGACCAGCTGGAGCGCGACGATGCATACGGCGAGCAGAAGCGTCACCCCGAAGGAGTGCAGCGCCGCATCGTCGCCCGCCAACCGCTTGTAGTTCGCCAGTCCGACGAATTTCGGCGAGCCGATCACGTCCCAGGAGAAGAACGAGATCACCAGGGAGGCGACGATCGGGACGAACGTGAACACGGTGACGAACAACATGGCGGGCGAGATCATCAAATACCCGAACAGAGAATCGCGCCATCCTCGTCGCCGGGCACCGGGCCGCGGCTGCGCAGGAGCGGCCTCACGGGTCGCAAGCTGAGTGGCCATTTACGATCGCGCCTTCTCGAGGTCGGACTGCATACCGTCCAGCGCAGCTTTCGCGTTGCCGGACGAGATCGCCTGGGTGGTGCGCTGGTTGAGCGAGGTCGCGAGCGCGTTGTAATAGGGCGGTGCCGAGATGGGCACCGAGCCGTTCAGCTGGTCGTAGAACACAGACCAGTTGGCCGGGCCGGTGGTTTTATATCGATCCGCGGTCATGAGTGACCTCCGCCCCGGCGTGGTCGTGTTTCCGGGATATATGTCATCGAAGCTCTGTGGTCGCACCATCATCTTCACTACCTCCCATGCCAGGTCCTTCTTCTTAGACGTCGTGAAGATGCCGTACCCGCCGGCACCGAACAGCGACTTGTTGGTCTTCCACGTGGGGAACATCTGCACATCGAACGCGCCGTCTGCCATTCCGCCGTTGTGCAAGCCGCCGGCCCAGAACCCGCCGCCGACGGTCAGACCGATGCGACCGGCCGAGAACAGCCCCTGCAGGGTCTGGCCGCCGCCCACGTCCGGCGACGGTGACAGGCCCGCTCGCTGCAGGTCGATGACGTATTGGAGAGCCTCGATGGCCTCTGCGGAGTTGGCCGTGGGTTGAGCCCAGTTCCACCCTCCCCCGCGACCGGCGACCGCGGCAGGCTGGCTCGCGTACGCCTTCTTCCACAACCAATCGCCACCGGGATACTTGCTCTCCTCGAGCAGGTTGCCACCGTTCGCGTAGAGGAACGACGTCCAACTGCCCCACAGGCGCACCACCCAGTCGAAGGGGATGACGTCGCTGCCGAGCCGGCCGATCGCCACCGCATAGCGGTGGAAATCGTCCACCGTCCAGTCGGGCTTCGGCGCATCCAGGCCGGCCCGCTTCAGGAGCGACGTGTTGTAGAACATGCTGCCCGTATTGAAGCTGTCGGGAAGTTCGTACAGGTGGCCCTGGTACATCGCCGACTCGAGCAGCGCAGGGTGGGTGTCGTCGAAGTAGTTCTGTAGCGGCGCAAGGTCTTTCGTGACGTAGCTGTCCAACGGGACCAGCAACTCCTTGGACGCCATCAGCTGGAGCCCCTCGGTGGCCACGCTCACGATGTCGGGGGTCGACCCGGACGCGATCTGCGTGAGCATCTTCGCCAAGAAGTCGTTCCAGTCGGTCCCGTTGACGCCCGTGACCTTGAACGTCGCGTTCTTGTCGAGCTTCGCGATCTCCGGCTGCAGCGCGTTCTGCAGGGCGGTCGCCTCGGTCTGCGGACCGAAGTAGAGCATCTTCAATCCATTGGGATTGTCACTGTCTCCGCACGCCCCCAGGGCGGCGGCAAGACCTGCGGCCGCGAGTCCTGCACCGCCGAGCCGGAAGAACGTGCGTCGATCGATGGGGACGTCGAACCCACTGGCCATCTATCGCTCCTCTCTGAGCGAATCGCACCCGGATAGGGTGCTAATACGTATTGGCTGAGAGTAACCTACATCACATGCGGGTCATAGGCAATACGTATTGGCACTTCTGGCATGATGCGCTTAGGAGGGTCTATGACGAGCCGGAAAAAAGGACAGCAGTCCCGTCGCGTGACGATGACGGACGTCGCCAGACGCGCCGGGGTATCCCAGCCGACCGTCTCGTTCGTGCTCAACGATCGACGAGACGTCTCCGTCGCCGCCGAGACACGCGCGCGCGTGCTGGCGGCGGCGAAGGAGCTGAAGTTCCAGCCCAACCGCGCGGCCCAGGCGTTGCGGTTGAACCGGCCGTTCACGATCGGTGTGGTCGCCGACCGCGTCGCCGCACAGCCCTACGCCGGCCAGATCATCGTCGGGCTGCAGCAGGCCGTCCAGTCCGCGGGATACATCTGCTTCCTCATCGAGACGGCGGCTACATCGGACGGCGGCGCTGCCGCCGTGGCGACCCTCGTCGCGCAGGGCGTCGCCGGGCTCGTCTACGCGGCTCCCGGGCCCGCGCCGATACTCGCGGCCCCGGCTCCGCCGGATGTCCGCATGGTGTTCGTCAACTGCTGGCCGTCGAACCGGCCGGAGGCCTCGGTCATCCTCGCCGACGAATACCAGGGGGGCCGGGACATCGCCGCCGACGTCTTCGCAGCCGGGCACCGGGAAGTCGCCTTCCTCGGCGGTCCTGCGGACGACTATGCGTGCACGGAGCGAGCACGCGGGTTCGACGATGCCGCGCGCGCCGCGGGACTCGACCCGGCGTCGCTGCACCGCGGATACGGCACGTACCACGTCGGCTCCGGCTACGACCTGGCGGTGCAAGCCCTGGCAGCGGGACGGCCTACCGCCCTGGTGTGCGGCAACGACCGGATGGC
>CAJCHX010000463.1 GCA_903970215.1 Acidobacteriaceae bacterium | reverse complement strand
CATCGGCGCCGCCTTCGGATCGCCCTTCCCGCCGGCCGTGTACATCGGCCACCCGGGGTGGAAGGACGCCGGCGGCCGGTCGAGCTACTCCCTGGCGAGCGGCGTCGTGATCGGCCTGCTGTGCTTCTGCGGGCTGTTCGGCGTCCTCAACGCGCTCCTGCCGGTTCCCGCCATCGTGCCGATCCTGCTCTACATCGGCCTACTGATCGGGGCTCAGGCATTCCAGGCGGTGCCCAGACTGCATGCGATCGCCGTGGTGGCCGCCATCATTCCGAACCTCGCGCAGTGGGGGTCCGGACTGATCGACAACGCGCTCAGCGCCGCCGGCACGACTGCGGCCAAGGTCGGAAACGCTGCGCTCGGCAACGCCGGGGTGGTGTACGACGGGCTGACGACGCTCGGCCAGGGCGCCGTCCTGGTCGGCCTGATCCTCGGCACGATCGTGACCTTCGTGCTCGACAAGAAGTTCCGCTCCGCGGCGATCGCCTGCTCGGCGGGCGCGATCCTGTCGTTCATCGGGCTGATCCACGCCCCGGCGGTGAAGTGGGCCGCCGATCCCCAGGTCGCGCTCGGCTACCTGTTCTTCGGGGTGATCTGCCTGGCGTGCCTCCTCTTGCCCGGCGGCCGGACACCGGCACCGGCGATCGAGGAATCGCTGGTCGGGGAGGCAGCCGGGGGGTGAACCCGGGCTGACGGCCGATCGGCCCGCGGCGCATCCCCGAGGGGACGCCGCGGGCTGCTCCGCGTGCGGATCCCGTCCGTCGGCCGTGGCATCCCGCCTGTCGGCCGGGGGGTGGAGTACTAGGCTCAAGGCATCGCACCACGAGCCGGTGGTGTCCGTTGTGAAGAGTCTCCGGAAACCCCGGGGCGGCTCAACCATTGGAGGTCGGGAAGAACCCATGAGTGATCATCAGCAGACCATCATCTACACGCTGACCGACGAGGCGCCGCTCCTTGCGACATCGTCGTTCCTTCCGATCATTCGCACGTTCACGGGGCCTGCCGGCATCGACGTCGAGACGACGGACATCTCGGTCGCGGCGCGGATCCTGGCCGCCTTCCCGGAACGTCTCACCGACGAGCAGAGGGTGCCGGACAACCTGGCCGAGCTGGGACGGCTCACCCTGGAGCCGGACACCAACATCATCAAGCTGCCCAACATCAGTGCGTCCGTGCCGCAGCTGCTCACCGCGATCAAGGAGCTGCAGGAGAAGGGATACGACCTGCCCGAGTTCCCGTCCGACCCCAAGACGCCCGAAGAGAAGGACATTCGCGCCCGTTATTCCACCTGTCTGGGTAGCGCAGTGAATCCTGTTCTGCGCCAGGGGAACTCCGACCGACGGGCGCCGAACGCCGTCAAGGAGTACGCGCGCAAACACCCGCACAGCATGGGCGAGTGGTCGATGGCGTCGCGCAGCCACGTGGCCCACATGAAGGAGGGCGACTTCTACCACGGCGAGAAGTCGGTCACGCTCGACCAGGCGCGCGACGTACGGATGGAGCTCGTCACCCACAGCGGCGAGATCATCGTGCTCAAGACGAGCGTGCCTCTCGGTGAGGGCGACGTCATGGACAGCATGTTCATGAGCAAGAAGGCGTTGCTGGCCTTCTATGAGGAGCAGATGGAGGACGCCTACAAGACCGGCGTCATGTTCTCGCTGCACGTCAAGGCGACCATGATGAAGGTCTCGCACCCCATCGTGTTCGGTCACGCGGTGAAGATCTACTACAAGGACGCGTTCGAGAAGCACCAGGAGCTCTTCGACGAGCTCGGGGTGAACGTGAACAACGGTCTGGGCGATCTCTACGACAAGATCAAGTCGCTGCCGGCCTCGAAGCACGACGAGATCATCGACGACCTGCACAAGTGTCACGAACATCGGCCCGAGCTGGCGATGGTCGACTCGGCCCGCGGGATCTCCAACTTCCACTCGCCCAGCGACGTCATCGTCGATGCGTCGATGCCCGCGATGATCCGGGCGGGCGGCAAGATGTATGGCGCCGACGGTCGGCCGAAGGACACCAAAGCGGTGATCCCGGAGTCGACGTTCGCGCGGATCTACCAGGAGATCATCAACTTCTGCAAGACCAACGGCGCCTTCGATCCCACCACCATGGGCACCGTGCCGAACGTGGGTCTGATGGCGCAGAAGGCGGAGGAGTACGGGTCGCACGACAAGACGTTCGAGATTCCCGAGGACGGTACCGCGAACTTCGTCGACAACGCGACCGGCGAGGTACTGCTGTCCCAGAACGTGGAGAAGGGCGACATCTGGCGCATGTGCACCGTCAAGGACGCGCCGATCCGGGATTGGGTCAAGCTCGCCGTGACGCGCGCCCGCAACTCGGGGATGCCCGTGGTGTTCTGGCTCGATCCATACCGCCCGCACGAGAACGAGCTGATCAAGAAGGTCAAGACCTACCTGTTGGACCACGACACCGAGGGACTGGACATCCAGATCATGTCCCAGGTGCGCGCGATGCGGTACACGCTGGAGCGCGCTATCCGTGGCCTCGACACCATCGCGGCGACCGGCAACATCCTCCGTGACTACCTCACCGACCTGTTCCCGATCCTGGAGTTGGGCACCAGCGCCAAGATGCTGTCCATCGTGCCGCTGATGGCCGGGGGAGGCATGTACGAGACCGGCGCGGGTGGCTCGGCGCCGAAGCACGTCAAGCAGCTGCTCGAGGAGAATCACCTGCGGTGGGACTCCCTCGGCGAGTTCCTTGCGCTTGCCGTCAGCCTCGAGGACTTGGGTATCAAATACGGCAACAAGCACGCGACCACTCTCGCCAAGACCCTCGACGCCGCCACCGGCAAGTTGTTGGACAACAACAAGGCGCCGTCCCGGCAGACCGGCGAGCTGGACAACCGGGGTAGCCAGTTCTACCTCGCGCTGTATTGGGCGCAGGAGCTCGTCGCTCAGACAGACGACCCCGAGCTGGCCGAGCACTTCGCGCCGCTCGCCAAGGCTCTCGCCGAGCACGAGGAGACCATCGTCAAGGAGCTTGCCGAGGTACAGGGCGAGCCTGTCGACATCGGCGGCTACTACGCGGCAGATCCGGAGAAGACCGCGGAGGTCATGCGACCGAGTAAGACGTTCAACGCCGACCTGGCTGCGGCGAACGTCTGACGCCCGGTCAGCCGCTCATCGTCTGCGTGCCGAGAATGATTGCGAGGGAGAGTAGTTCGGCGTCGTCGGTGCCGGGCTCGGCTGTGTAGATCATGATGCGGACGTCGTCGGCCGCCACGATCAAGGTGTCGCAATCCAGGGCGATGGGACCGACACCGGGGTGATCGATGACCTTCCGGCGGCCGGTGTCCTGGTGCGGCACCGGTGCGCCGGCGTCCCAGAGCTCGGCGAAGCGCGGGCTGGCGGCCGTGAGGTCGTGCACCAGGTGCCGCACGCGCTGGTCCAGCGGGTATCGGGCTGCGGTGAGTCGCAGGTCCGCGACCAGGCCGGTCTCGAACTCTGCTCGCTCGTCCGCGGTGTGGCGGGCGCGGGTGCCCGGCCCGGCCAGGTTGCGCCAGACGCTGTTCCGCTCGATGCCGCGCCAACCCGTGGTCGGGCCCATCAGTGCGTCGTACGGGGGATTGGCGACGATCAACGTCCACGTGGCGTCGAAGACGGCGACGGGGGTGTTCGCCAATCTGTCCAGGAGTCGCTGGACGCTCGGCGTGATCCTCATCGATACCGAGTCCACACCGGGCGGCTGGTGCCCGGCAAGCCGGAACAGCAGATCCCGTTCGGGATCGGAGACCCGCAACGCCCGCGCCAGCGCCTCGACCACCTGCATCGACGGCGATGTCGACCGTCCCTGCTCGAGGCGGGTCAGATAGTCCACGGATATCCCGGCCAGTCCGGCCAGCTCTTCCCGGCGCAGCCCGGAGGCTCGCCGTCGCACGCCCACGGGAAGCCCGGCCACGGTGGGCGAGACGCGGTCACGCCAGCGGCGTACCGTCTCGCCGAACTCGGAATCCATCGCTCCACTATCGCCCTTGCAGCGGCCGGTGTCCTGGCCCTGACAGTCCTACGACAAGCGCACGACTGCCTTGCGTGCGGTGGTCGGCTGACACTGGGTCGGGAACAGACATCGAACGACCAAGGAGGACAGATGGCTTCGATCGCATCCGGCACCGTACTGATCACGGGACCCACTGGCGGACTGGGGAGGGCGGCGACGTCGGCGATGGCGCGTCGGCCGGACGCCGAGCGCCCCGATCTGATCCTGGTAGGCCGTCCCGGCCGCGGGCTGGCCGAGGTGGCCGAGGAGGCCCGAGACGCCGGAGCGACGGTGCACGACGTGGGTTGCGATCTCGCCCGGCTGGCCGATGTCCGCCAGGCGGCCGAGCAGGTGAGACAGGTGCTGGCATCGGGTGCGACGCGCCCGCTACGTGCAGTGATCGCGAATGCGGGTGTCTCGGTGACCGATACCCACAGGGTGTCGGCGGACGGGTACGAGCTGACCTTCGCGGTGAACTACCTGGCCCATGCCCAGCTGATCGGCGATCTGCTCGAGGTGCTGAAGACACCTGCCAGGATCGTGTTGCTGGGATCGAACACGTACTACGAGAACATCTTCCGCCGAATCCTGCGAGTCGCTCCCGCACGGTGGCGGGATCCCATCGAGCTTGCGCAGCCGACGCCGCCGGACGTCTCGGCGTCGGTCGAGCTGGCGGGCACGGCGTACTCCGATTCCAAACTGGCCTTGCTGTACTACGCACACGAGCTGCAACGCCGGGCACAGCCCGGAGTGGGTGTCGTGGTGTTCGAGCCGGGTTTCATGCCTGGCACCGGACTGGGGCGCGAGCACGGCGAGGCGCTGCAGCGGGTGGGGCGAGCACTCGAGCGCATCCCCGGCGTCTCGTCGCCGACCCGGTCCGGGCCGATGCTTGCAGCGGTCGCCCTCGACGACCGGTGGGCCCACCTGCGAGACGGCGCGTTCGTCGTCAAAGACGCGGAGCGCCAGGTGATGCCGTTCGCGAACGACGCCGCGCGCGAGGCGCGTCTGTGGACGGCGACGGACGAGCTGCTGCGATCTGTGTCCTGAGCGTTCGGCCGTTGCTCACGGGCTGCTCACGGTGCGTGGGTGCGGGAGAGTGCGTCGATGACTGCGGTGAGTTCTTGGTCGGGGTCGACGTTGAACCCGATCGCTCGGGATGCCCCGTCGAGAACGAACCATGTGATGTCGGTCAGCGCCTCCACGATCTCGTCTCGAGAACGGATCGTCATAGCCGTTTCTTCCCGGATCCAACTCGTCAGGGTCGCCTCGACCATCGTGACGACGACGAAAGGAATCGTCGTGAACGTGTGGCTGTCGGCGCCGACGGCCGCGGCGATCGCATCGATCGTGTCGAGGGAGCGTACGACGATGCGCTGCTTCAATTCGGCCATCGCATCGGGCGCCGTGGTGTCGTCGGTCGGACCGGCACGGAGCAGTTCGACTAGGCGAGGATGCTCCGACATCCACCCCGCGGCGGTGGTGATCGTTCGGGAGAGGATGGCCTTGAGCGAACCGGTCGAGATATCGAGGTCGGCCTCGAGTTCTGCGGTCAACTCATCGAGGACGAATCGGCGCAGTGTGCGTTCGAGATCCTCTTTGCCCTTGAACTGCCGGTACATCACCGACTTCGCCACGCCCGCGCGATCGGCGATCTGTTGAACCGAGATGTCGGCGCCCGAAGGCGCTTGTTCGACGAGTTGAGCGGCGGCGCGCAGGATCAGTGCGCGCCGCTCGGTGTTGTGTTCCCTCCAGCGCTCGTCGTAGCCGCTCAACGGTGGCTGCAGGGGCGCTGTCATGGGCTTAGGTTACTTGGACGCCCGGCGGGGCGGAGTGCGCTGTGCCAGCGGTGGCCACCAGGGGGCAGATCGCCGGCTACAGGGTGGCTCGCGCGGCCCGAGTCGGCTCTCCGCGATAGCGCGCGGGTGCTCCATCGATATGCAGCCTCCGCCACAGTCGTCGACTCGTGCGGGTCATCAGGCCGAGGTCATCGGCGAGGGTGCGCATCTCGGCGAAGTAGTCCGACAACAGCGCGCGCGAGTAGGCGCTACGCCAGAACGCCTCACGCATGACTTCCTCCGGGACCGCGAACTGCTTGGCGAAACCCTTGGAAGGACCGAATATCTCGCCGACGAGCCAGCGCATCGCGATCGGAAAGGCGAGGGCGTACACGCGCTTACGGGCGGGGGAGAGTCCGGCGATATGGGCGTGGAGGAATTCGTGGGCGAACGAGATGTGACGGGCCTCCTCTGCGATGTGGATCTGCATCGTGCGCAGCACTGCAGGAGGGAGCGTGGCACCCTCCCGCAGGACCGCCTTCTGGAAGTGGTCGATCGGTTCCTCACCACCGAGGATGCCGATGAACAGGATCGTGTGCGCGTAGCCGCCGAGGACACCGATCAACGGTGACATTCTGCGGAATCGCGGTCGCATGCCAGGGACGTCGGCGCCGATCCGATTGATCAACTCCTGGAACATCTGGATGTGGTTGCATTCCTCCGTCATCTCGTGAAGGCAGTACCGGAACTCGGGCGAGTTGTTGGGCAGCTTCATGATGTACTGCATCATCCCGCGGATCAGGATGCTCTCGAATGCGGCACCGACTTTGATGGTGTTCGTGATGCGCCACCGTCCTATCTCGATCTGCCGCTCGAGCGGAAGATCTCGATACCACTGTGTCGCACCGAGAGGGTCCAACGCCGGAGGTAAGACCCACCGTGGATCGCCGGCAGTCAATGCCAGATCCGGTGCGTCCCAATCGATGTCGATGTAGGGGTCGAAACGGCGGTGGACCGATCCGTCCGATAGATCGTGGAGGGTGTCCACATACGCATCATCGAAGCGATCTTTGCGGGCAGCAGTGCGCGGCATGACGTCTTCTCCGTGGCTCGTGCGATTTTCGGCGTATCCGCAATCTACCAGGACCAGCGGTCTCGGACGATGACTTTCGGCGCGGCTGTTCAACAGAACAGAGGCGGCTGTTCGACGGAACCGATCGGCCCAGGGATCGAAGGATGCCTATGGTGTCGCCATGCGACTGACGTCGGATACCGCCCGCGCTCGGTTCATCGATGCGCGGGCGGCGACGCTGGCGACGGCCGGAGCCGACGGTCGGCCCCATATCGTGCCGGTCACGTTCGCCGTGGCGGGCGATGTCATCGTGTTCGCGGTCGATCACAAACCGAAGACCACGACCGATCTGCGCCGGCTGCGGAACATCGTCGTGAACCCGTCTGTGAGCTTTCTCGTCGACGTCTACGACGAGGACTGGGGCCGGCTGTGGTGGGTTCGTGCGGATGGTGACGCAGCCGTCCTGGCGGATCCCGGCGAATGTGCGGAGCCGCTGCGTTGGCTGTGTGCGAAGTATCCGCAGTATCAGGCGCGGCCGCCGAGCGGCGTCGTGGTGCGGACCGACGTGACCGCGTGGTCCGGCTGGTCTGCATCCCAGACCGACCGGTAGGTGCAGAATCTATTCGTACTGCTGATTACCCGTAGCACGTCGACTACAAGCGGAGGTGTCCCATGGCGACCGAAGGTTTTCGCGTAGAGGAGCACCACGGCAAGTGGAGATGGATCGGCGACGAACACGGGCCGCTCCACGGTCGGTCCGGCGATTCGGCCACAACGGAGGAGCAAGCCCGAGAAGCCGCGTACGCGGCACTCGGTGGAATCCGCGAGACCGGCTCTCGGGACCGATTCGCGGCGACGCTCGGTGAGTTCGTCGCCGTCTTCGACGTCGACGGCCAAGAGCAGCGCACTCACTACAGCGATTACGAGCACCTTCTCCACGGGCTGTTGATGGTGCGGCAGCAGCAGGCCGACGTGACCGTACCTGCGGCCGTGCTGGTGGAGGTGATCCGCACGCCACCGGGTGGTGAGACGGCCGATCCCGTGGATCTCGACCGGTTGCAGAGCGACCTGGAACGACATACAGATATCACCTGACCGGATGGGATCTGCATGGGATCTGCAGCGCTGTAGGACATCTCGTCCTTCGCTACAGTGCCGGTGAAGGCGCCGGCGACTGTCGAGTGCCCTGCTGTGGTCACGCTGACGGAGTACGACGGTGCGGGGGAGCACTGCCACGTCGGCGACACCGGCTACTCCCACCACGTGATGTTCGACTGGCTGGACGACGTGTCGGTCGCGACGCGCTCCTGAGGAAGCCTCGCCCGACGCACAATGTAGTGTGCATTATCGGTGGCCCGGTTGGCGCCGCCTCGCGCACGGCGCGACTACTGAAGGGGGTGTTGAGGTTGAACGTAGCCAAGAAGTTGGTGGTTGGGGCGGTGGCGGCGATCGCTGTGACAGGCGGGAGCGTGTCGATCGCCGGCCCCGGGGTGGCGC
>CAJCHX010000462.1 GCA_903970215.1 Acidobacteriaceae bacterium | reverse complement strand
TGGAAGACGAGGTGGTATCGGAGCTGACCGCTCACCCATCGGCAGTGCTGTGGCTGAGCGGTCACACTCACCGACACGCGGTGCGCCCTCATCGCGGTCCACACCCCCTCTGGGAGGCGACGGCCGCGTCACTGATCGACGCGCCGCAGCAGGCGCGCACCGTCGAGATCGTGCGGCGAGGCGACGGCCTGCTCGCGATAGAACTGCGGGCCCTCGACCACGCGGGTGAGGTGCACTGGCGCGGTGGGATCGCCACGGTGGCCGAGCTCGCCGGGCTGGCCAGGCACGTCGCCGCGCTGGACTGGCAGAACGACGCCGCCCCACCGGCGACTTCGGAGGTCGATGCGACGCTGTTGCTTCCGGACCCCTTCCCTGTCGAGACAACTCGCGATTAACCGGACGACAAGTCTCTCGTGGACATACTGTCGCCGTCGACATCACGCTCGACCGCCGACTGAAAGGACGAACATGCGAATGAGGATCGCCTCGATGGGCGCCGCGGCTGCCGCCCTGGTTGTGGTGGCAGGTTGCTCTACCACCGTGAGCGGTCAGGCGGCGACCAGCTCGTCCGCTGCGGCCGGTACGTCGTCCGACTCGGCCGCGCAGCCGACTGTGAACGTCGACAGCGGCGCGTTCGCGACCACCCGCCGCACGATTGCGCCGGCCACCGGTACCGCGGCGTATGTGCTGGAGGGCAACCGGATGGCCGACGCGATCGTGCTCGGCACCGACGTCGATCCGCGGCTGCATCTCGGCGGCGCGCAGTTCAAGCGGGCATACCCGGTGGTCGACGCCGCACAGCTGGCGACCGCGGTGCCGGATGCGACCGTCGACGTGTTCACCGACAACAACATGCGGGTGGGCATGACCACCACGCGCGCCGATAGCCTCACCGACCCGACGGTCGCGCTCCGCATCGGCCTCTACCGATTCGACAGTGACGACACCGCGAAGAAGGTGGTCTCCGGCGTCGCCGCAGCCACGGCATCGGCGAAGCAGGTGAAGATCGAGGCCGCGCCGGGCGGTACCGCGAGCGAGTTCAAGCCGGGGACCGTGGACACGTACCTTGCGCGCGGCCCGATCGTGATCAACATCAGTGGGACGGCCACCACCACCGCAGCGGCGGCGCAGCTGGTCAATCGCGCGTATCAGATGGAGGTGGCGAAGCTCGAGGGGTTCACGCCCACCCCGATCATGCGGATCCCAAGCCTGCCGGTCGACCACGACGGCATCCTGTCCCGGACGCTGCCGTCCGAGTCGATGGACGACGCCAACAGCTACCTGCTCAACGGCTGGCTCACCCTGACCGGCCTGCTGCACAAGATCACCGACCTCGACAAGGCCGATGTGTATCGGAAGGCGGGTGTCGACCTGATCGGGATGGGCGACGGCGTGGTGTATCGGGCGAAGGACTCCGGCGGCGCGAACTATCTATTGCAGAACGTGTACACCGGTAAGCCGGCGGCGTCGCCGAAGCAGCTGCCGTCGATGCGCTGCGTCGATTCGAGCACCGACACCACCGCGTTGTTCCACTGCGGCGTAGCGGTGGGCCGGTACTGGGCCGACGAGAACGCCTCCGATCTGATCACGGCGCAGCAGAAGGCCGCCGCCGAGTACAAGATCCTCAGCCAGGGGTAGCCCCGCTCCCTGGAGTCGACCACCAGGCGGCGCTCGCGCAGTCCACGTGCCGCTCGCGCCGCTCAGTGGTCGATTTCGGGGCCGATTTCAGGGTGCGGTCGATTTCGGGGTGCGGTCGATTTCGGACGCCACTGCCCGCGCTGTCACCGGTCGACCGGCTCCGCTGTGGATGAACGCCGATCGATCCACAGGAGCCCCGTTCGGGAGCCGGTCACCGAGTCGGGCAGGTAGACGATGGCTGCATGCGAGACGACGACGTCATCGGGGTCATGCTGGAGCGAGGCGGTGTGACCGGCCGCGCGGACCTGGTCCGCGCCGGCGCGGACGACTGGACGATCCGCTCGCTCGTGGCGCGGGGTGTACTCATCCGCCTCCGCAGGGGGTGGTTCGCGCTGCCGGGAGCCGAACCGGCCCTCGCCCGGGCGGCCGAGTTCGGGGCGGCGGTGGCATGCGTGTCGGCGCTGGCCCGCGCAGGAGTGTGGCTGCCACCCGGCGAGACGCGTCGGCTGCATGTCCGTCCCAACGGCTATGGACGCCGCACCGAATCGCCGCGCGACGTGCGGTTCTGCTCGCTTCCTGGCGACCGCGCCACGTCCCACGACAGGCTGGTCGACGCGGTCCCCGACGCCGTGATCGCGGCCGCCCGGTGTCAGCGAGGTCCCGACTTGGTGGCCGTCCTGGACTCGGTACTCCACCGGCGTCTCCTCGGCCCCGGCGAACTCGCCGAGATCCTGCGTGACCAACCGCGTCGCGTGCAGCGCGCGCTCGCGGCGGTCGACGGCAGCGCGGAGTCCGGAAGTGAGACCCGGGTGCGCCTGTACCTGCGGGCGCGCCGCCTCCGGTATCGCACCCAGGTCTTCATTCCCGGGGTCGGGACCGTCGACCTCCTGGTCGGTCGCCGGCTGGTAGTGGAAGCAGACAGCCAGACCCATCACGGCGGCGAATCGATCGACGACGACCGCGACCGGGATCTCGAACTGCACCGGCTGGGCTTCATCCCGTTCCGTGCGTCATACCGGCAGATCCACTACGCATTCCACCGGGTCGCCGCTGCTCTCGAGGCGATCATCTCCTCGGGCATGCACCTCGGCCGCCCCGCGATCGACCCGTGAGCGGCGCGAGACCCTGAAATCCGGGGTTAGCGCCGTCGAGTGGTCGAATTCGGGGAGGCCGGAGTCGGCACCGATAAGCTGAGACCCATCATGGGTGCAGACAAGACCTTCTACGTGACCACGGCGATCGCGTACCCGAACGGCGCGCCGCACATCGGGCACGCCTACGAGTACATCGCGACCGACACCATCGCGCGGTTCAAGCGACTCGACGGCTTCGACGTGTTCTATCTGACCGGCACCGACGAGCACGGTCTGAAGATGCAGCAGACGGCCGCCGCCGAAGGTGTCACGACCAAGGCGCTCGCCGACCGCAATGCGGCCGCATTCGAAGCCATGCAGCGCGCGGTGGGGGCCACCTTCGATCGGTTCATCCGCACCACCGACCCCGATCACTACGAGGCGTCAAAGGCGATCTGGCAGCGCATGGCAGACGCCGGGGACATCTATCGAGGCACCTATTCCGGCTGGTACTCGGTACGCGACGAAGCGTATTACGCGGATTCCGAGACCACCGTGCTCGAGGACGGCGCGCGGGTGGCCACCGTGACCGGCACCCCGGTCGAGTGGACCGAGGAGGCGTCGTACTTCTTCAAGCTGTCGGCGTACCAGGACCGGCTGTTGCAGATGTTCGAGGAGCACCCCGGCTACCTCGAGCCCGCCACCCGCCGCAACGAGATCGTCAGCTTCATCAAATCGGGTCTGCGCGACCTGTCGATCTCACGGGACACCTTCGACTGGGGTGTACCCGTGCCGGGGGACGCCGAGCACGTCATGTACGTCTGGGTCGATGCGCTGACCAACTACCTGACCGGCGCCGGCTACCCGGACACCGAATCTGAGCAGTTCCAGCGGTACTGGCCGCCGGACCTGCAGATGATCGGCAAGGACATCATCCGGTTCCACGCGGTGTACTGGCCGGCCTTCTTGATGAGCGCAGGGATCGAGCTGCCGAAACGCGTTTTCGCCCACGGGTTCCTGTTCAACAAGGGCGAGAAGATGAGCAAGTCGGTGGGTAACGTCGTGGACCCGTACGCGCTCATCGAGGCGTACGGTCTGGACGCGGTGCGGTACTTCCTGCTGCGCGAGGTGAGCTTCGGGCAGGACGGCAGCTACAGCCACGACGCGATCGTCGGCCGGATCAACGCCGACCTGGCCAACGAACTGGGCAACCTGGCGCAGCGCTCGCTGTCGATGATCAACAAGAACTGCCATGCCACGGTTCCCACACCGGGCGAGTTCACCGCCGACGACGAAGCGCTGCTCGCCAAGGCCGCAGCGCTGACCGACACGGTTCGACGCCACATCGACAATCAGGCCTTGCACCTCTATCTCGAGGCGGTATGGGAGTTGCTGGCCGACACCAACCGGTACTTCTCCGCACAGGAGCCGTGGAAGCTCAAAGCGAGTGACCCCGAGCGGATGGGCACTGTCTTATACGTGACCGCGGAGGTGGTGCGCCGGGTGTCGATCCTGGTGCAGCCGGTGATGCCGACGTCGGCCGAGGAGCTGCTCACCCTGCTCGACCAGCCCGGGGACGCCCGCACGTTCGCCGACCTCGACACCCGACTCGCACCGGGAACGCCGCTGCCCAAGCCGCAAGGGGTGTTCCCTCGCTACGTCGAGCCCGAATAGCGTCGCTCCGAACGGCACGACCGCCGTCAGAACGC
>CAJCHX010000461.1 GCA_903970215.1 Acidobacteriaceae bacterium | reverse complement strand
TGTCCGGGTCGTGTGTCCAGCTCGCCTCGGCGAGGAATATGTCGGCGTCGCGTGCGACCTCCACCAGGTTCTCGCACACACCGGTGTCGCCGCTGTACGCCAGCACGCCGCCCGACGGAGAGGTGATGCGCAGGCCGTACGACTCGGGTGGGTGGAACATCCGGAACGGCTGGACGGTGAATCCGCCCACCTCCTCTTCGACGCCCTCCTGCCACGGCGTGAAGTCGAAGGTGTCACTTATGTCGTCGAACATCGTCGCGCTCTCTGCGGACGCGCGGCCGATGCGCTCGGGAGTGTCTCCAGGACCGAACAGCCGGGCCCGGCCGATTGCCGGAATCGGGTGGTAACGGCGCCACACCAGCAAAGAGGGCAGGTCCAGACAGTGGTCGGCGTGCAGGTGCGACAACATCACGGTCACCGAGTTGGGATCGACGCGGCGCTGCAGTTCACCGAGGACTCCCGGGCCGAAGTCCATCACGACCGGCTCGTGTCCGTCCGCATGCAGGAGATACCCCGAACACGCCGCGCCGGGCGCGCCGACGCTACCGGAACAACCCAGTATCTCCAGACGCATGTCGCCTATGCTGCCAGATAGCGGATCAAATGTGGGTGATCGCGTCAACCTCAGCGGATTTCGGTTGTCGCCGGCGCCCGAGAAGGGCCGCTGCGAGCACGCCGCCGACCGCACCGAACAGGTGCGCCTGCCACGAGATACCTTGCTGACCTGGAAGAACGCCCCACAGGATGCCTCCGTAGACCACCAACAACACCACCCCGACGAGGATCTCGACCACGTCCCGGTTGAAGAATCCGCGGAGCAGCAGATACGTCATCCACCCGAAGATCACGCCGGACAGCCCGATGACGATGGTGTGGGCGCCCCCGGTGACCCAGACGCCGGCGCCCGACACCACCCACACGAGCGCGGTCACCGACACGAACCGGGCGGTGCCCGCGAGCAGCCCCACGAAACCGAGCACGAGGGCCGGCAGCGAGTTGGAGGCGAGGTGTTCCCACCCGGCGTGCAGCAGCGGCGCGAAGGCGATGCCGCGCAGTCCCTCCGTGTCTCGGGGCTGGATTCCCCACTGGTCGAGGCCGTGGTGATCGAGCGTGTCGATCCCCTCGAGCAGCCACAACACGGCGATGAATCCGATGATCAAGGTGGCGGAGCGGACGATGGTGCCGCGCGTTCGGTGCGCGACGCCGACGTGCGGCGCAGGAGTGGGTGCAGACGTCATGGCGGCCACCTTTCGGTAGAGCGATTCAGTCAGGCCCACAGCTGACCGTCGAGGGCCTCTTCCGCCTCTTCCACCGTACCGTCGTATGCGCCGGTCGACAGATACTTCCATCCGGCGTCGGCGACCACGAAGGCGACGTCCGCCCGCTCTCCGGCCCGCATGGCCTTGTTCGCCGCGGCCAGCGCGGCGTGCACCACACCGCCCGTGGACACACCTGCGAAGATGCCCTCGGTATCGATCAGCTGCCGCATGCGACGCACCGCGTCGTACGCGCCCACGGAGTAGCGGGTCGTGAGCACCGACTCGTCGTAGAGCTCGGGCACGAACCCCTCATCGAGGTTGCGCAGCCCGTACACCAGCTCGCCGTACCGCGGCTCGGCGGCGATCACTGCCACCCCAGGAACATGTTCGCGCAGGTACCGGCCGGTGCCCATCAGAGTGCCGGTGGTGCCCAGGCCCGCCACGAAGTGGGTGATCTCCGGAAGGTCTGCCAGCAGTTCGGGTCCGGTGCCGTCGTAGTGCGCGGCAGCGTTGGCGGGGTTGCCGTACTGGTACAGCATCACCCAGTCCGGGTGCTCCGCGGCGAGCTTCTTGGCCTCGGCCACAGCGCGATTGGAACCACCGGCGGCCGGGCTCGGAATGATCTCGGCGCCGTACATGGTGAGTAGCTGACGCCGCTCCGAGCTGGTGTTCTCCGGCATCACACAGATCAGCCGGTACCCCTTGAGTTTGGCGGCCATTGCCAGACTGATCCCGGTGTTCCCGGACGTCGGTTCGAGGATCGTGGCGCCGGGGCGCAGCCTGCCGTCACGCTCGGCCTCCTCGATCATCCTCAGCGCCGGACGGTCTTTGATCGAGCCCGTCGGATTGCGGTCCTCCAGCTTGGCCCACAGCCGTGCGTGCGGTGCGCCATCGGACGCCTCCCACCGGGGCGAGAGATTCGGCAGTCCTACCAGGGGCGTTCCGCCGAGGGAGGCGAGCAGGGAATCGAACCGCGTCATGTGAGTTCTTCGGCCGCCTACCCGCCCGCGACGGCGGGCAGGATGGTCACGGAACCACCGTCGGCCACGACGGTCTCGAGTCCGCCCGAGAACCGCACGTCCTCGTCGTCGACGTACACGTTGACGAAGCGGTGCAGCTTCCCATCGGTGATGAGCCGCTCCTTGAGCCCGGCGTGCCGACTCTCCAGATCGTCGATCACGGCGCCCAGGGTGCCGCCCGCTGCGGGAACGCGCTTCTCACCCCCGGTGTACGGACGGAGAATGGTGGGGATGGACACGGTGACGGGCATCAGGCCTCCTGCTGGTCGGACGGGTCGGGTTCGGGCGAAGCGAGGGACGAGCGGAGCCCGCCACCCGCCCCATCGACACGGTCGGGTTCGGGCGAAGCGAGGGACGAGCGGAGCCCATCGGCACGGTCGGAGACCGCATGAACACTGTCGGATACGACACTGATCGGCTCCTCGGTGACCACACCGTCGACGATCCGGTAGCTGCGCAGCTCGACGGTGTCCGGGTCCCGGGTAGAGACGAGAACGTAGTGCGCTTCGGGTTCTGACGCGAAGCCGATGTCGGTGCGGGACGGGTACGCCTCCGTGGCGGTGTGCGAGTGATAGATCACCACGGGCACTTCGTCGCGCGACTCCATGTCCCGCCACACCCGCAGCTGTTCGCCCGAATCGAAGCGGTAGAAGGTTGGCGAGCGTTCGGCGTTGAGCATCTCGATGAAGCGCTCGGGCCGGTCGCTGTCCTCGGGTCCGGCGATCACACCGCAGGCCTCGTCGGGATGGTCGCGCCGCGCGTGCGCGACGATCGCATCCACCAGGTCGCGCCGGATCGTCAGCACCCGTCACCCTCCTAAGGTCTGTCCGGGCTCGCATCCACGTCGCCCTGCGGCTGTCACCAACGTAGTCCCACGATGGTCTATTCCACTGCGCTCACGCAGCGGTCCAATAGACCGCACCCGCCGCGGCTCAGGGCTTCTCGGGCGTCCGGTCGAGCATCACCGTCACCAGCACGTCGAGCATGGCGGACAACCAGTGATACATGTCGACGTGCGCGGCGCGGGCGGGGTCGGTGGAGGGCCGTCCGTCCGGCCGGTCCGCTGTGACACCGAGCAGGGTGCCCAACGCGAGCCGCAGGTCGTTGATCGACGTCAGCCAATCCTGTGCTTCGGCGGTCGTCAGAGAGACCGTGCCGGACTTCGCGGGCAGTGTCCGGAGCACCGTCCTGGCGGCGTCGCGTTTCGCGTCGATGATCTCCGGCTCGTTGAGCGAGCGCAGTGCCGAGTTCAGGTCTTCCGCGAACTCGGGCGACACCCCGTCGGGACCCGCGTGCTCGACCCGATAGAAGTCGGGCAACAGCCGTCCCAACGCCCCCTCGCCCGGCGCCTCGACGTGCCCGGTACGCAGTCCCGTCAGCTCCGCCAGCTCGTCGAAGGGTGCAGAAGCCTCACGCTCGTCCAAGAGCTCGATCAGTGAGGTCTCGAGCGACCGGACCAGCGCCACCTCGTTCGCGTCCATCTTGGACACATAGCGCGGATCGCTACCGCCGCGCTTGGCCGACCAGTTACGCACTCCGGCCTCTCAGTCGCGCTGCATGGTCGCCCACAGGCCCGCCGCATGCAGCTTGCGGACATCGCCCTCGACCTTGTCCCGATCCCCGGTCGACACGATGGCCTTGCCCTCGGTGTGCACCTGCAGCATCAATTCCTTCGCCTTGGAGGTGCTGAACCCGAACAGCTTGCGGAACACGAAAGTCACGTAGGACATCAGATTGACCGGGTCGTCCCAGACGACCGTCTGCCAAGGCTTGTCTACATCCTGATCCTCGGCGTGTTCGAGCAGCACGGCGGAACCGGGCGCCACCGCGCCGCCGACCCCATCCCCCGAGATCCCGCCCGAACCCGGTACACCTTCGCCGCGGCTGCTCATGGTTCTAGGGTACCCAGTGTGACCGTGGATGAAACAGCCCCGCCGCACACCGGATCTTCAGGCCCCGAATCGTCCAGTACGGGGCTTCTGACGGATCAGTACGAACTGACCATGATCGCGGCAGCGCTGCGGGACGGCACCGCCCATCGGTCGTGTGTGTTCGAGGTGTTCGCGCGGCGGCTGCCGGATGGCCGCAGGTACGGCGTGGTGGCCGGCACGGGTCGCGTGCTCGATGCACTGGACCGGTTCAGGTTCGGCGACGACGAGCTGGCCATCGCCCGGACGTTCCTCGACGCGGACACGGTGGACTGGCTCGCGGACTACCGATTCAGCGGCGACATCGACGGATACCGCGAGGGCGAACTGTACTTCCCCGGTTCCCCGATCCTGACCGTCCGCGGCACGTTCGCCGAGGCGGTACTGCTCGAGACGGTGGTGCTGTCGATCCTCAATCACGACAGCGCGGTGGCCGCCGCCGCGGCGCGCATGGTGTCGGCCGCCGCCGGACGGCCGCTGATCGAGATGGGCACGCGGCGCACGCACGAGCGCGCCGCGGTGGCAGCGGCGCGCGCGGCGTATATCGCAGGCTTCGCCACGACATCCAACGTGGAGGCGGCGCGCACGTTCGGTGTCCCGTCGGGCGGCACCGCCGCGCACGCCTTCACGCTGCTGCACACAGGTCCCGACGGCCCGGACGAGGAAGCGGCGTTCACTGCGCAGGTGGCAGCGCAGGGGCCGGGGACGACTCTGCTCGTGGACACCTACGACATCACCGAGGGCGTGAAGCGTGCGGTGAAGGTGGCGGGCCCGCAACTCGGTGGCGTGCGGATCGACTCGGGCGACCTCGGCATCATTACGCGGCAGGTCCGCGCCCAGCTGGACGCCCTGGGTGCCACGGGCACCAAGATCGTGGTCTCCGGCGATCTCGACGAGTACGCCATCGGTGCGCTGCGGGCGGAGCCGATCGACCTGTACGGGGTGGGGACGTCGCTGGTCACAGGCTCGGGTGCGCCGACGGCCGGCATGGTCTACAAGCTGGTGGAGGTGGACGGCCTGCCCGTTGCGAAACGCAGCTCCCACAAGGAGACGCACGGCGGCGAGAAGCGGGCGATACGGCTGGCCCGCGCCACGGGGACGATCGTCGAGGAGGTGCTGACGCCGCCCGGGATCGAGCCCTCGGTGCCCAGTCACCTGACCGCCACCGACCTGCAGATACCGCTGGTCCGCGGGGGCGATCGGGTGTCCGGCCTGCCGACCCTGACGGACGCGCGCGAGCGGCTCCGGGCGGCGCTGGTGTCGCTGCCGTGGGAGGGCCTCGGGCTGTCGCACGGCGACCCGGCGGTCCCGACTCGGTTCGAGGCCGCGCGGTGACCGCGGGACCGGACACCGCGCTGATCGTGGTGGATGTACAGAACGACTTCTGCGAGGGCGGGTCTCTCGCGGTGGCCGGCGGCGCGGCGGTGGCACATGCGATCACCGCAGAGCTGCTGCCGCGGTACGCCACTGTCGTCGCCACCCGCGACTGGCACGTCGATCCGGGCGCGCACTTCTCCGCGACTCCCGACTACGTGGATTCGTGGCCGCCCCACTGCCGGGTGGGGACACCGGGCGCCGAGTTCCACCCGGATCTGCACCTGCCCTCCGGTACCGCGGTGTTCTCGAAAGGCGAGTACTCAGCCGCCTATTCCGGCTTCGAGGGCGCCGCCTCGGACGGGCAGGCGATGGCCGACTGGCTTGCCGCGCACCATGTCTCGTCGGTCGATGTGGTCGGCATCGCTACCGATTACTGCGTTCGTGCGACCGCGCTCGACGCTCGGCGCGCGGGCCTGGCGGTGCGGGTCCTCGCCGCGTACACCGCAGGGGTGGCCCCTGCATCGACCGCCGCTGCGCTGGCCGAGCTGGC
>CAJCHX010000460.1 GCA_903970215.1 Acidobacteriaceae bacterium | reverse complement strand
GATCGCGGCGATGGGCATGCCGGACAGTCGCAGTCGCGTGACGAACACGATCCGGGAGATCGCCCGTCGCGAGTACCGCCGATGACCGGCGGCGTCCCGGTCCACCCGCACCAGCCCGATGCGCTCGTAATAGCGCAGCGTGTGGCCACTGATGCCGAGCAACTCCGCCGCCTCGGCGACGGTCAGCGGACCCTCGCCGGCGGGACCGGCGAGGAGGTCGTCCAGATCGGGGAGCGGGTTTCCGGCGGCGAGGTCCTCGCCGGCGTCGATCAGAGCCCGTAGTTGCTCATGTGCGGTGGTCACGGGATCCACGTTAGGAGTTGGAGCGCACTCGAAGTCAAGGATGAGTCGGCGCGCCGAGATGTGGTCACCGACAGTTCCACGGAAGTCGGCGTATCGGGCTCGACGTGGGGCTAAGTTCCTTCTTGGCAATCTTAGCCAGATTTTTCGTTCGCAACGTCGCCTGGCAGGCGCCCGTTCCGAGAGGAGACGCCGTACATGCATACGGTAACCGTTGCGGCCGGGTTGATCGACTGGGAGAAGCTCACCGGTCAATCCAAGTTCATCATCGATATCGTCAGTATCCCGATCTTCAGCATGATCGCCGGCCTGATCACCAACTGGACCGGCGTGATCATGCTGTTCGCACCGTCCAATTTCACCGGATTCTACGTGCCGGGCCTGAAGGTCATTTTTCCGTTACTGCCCCGGAAGGTCCAGATCCTGCCCATCTTCGCGCCCGGCGGGATTCTCGGTTTCCAAGGATTCATACCGTGTCGCGCCGAGAAGATGGCGAGCCTGCTGGTCGACATGTCGATCGCCCGGATCGGCGGAGTCTCCGACTTCTATCAGGAGCTCGAACCGGACAAGATGGCCGAACAGATGGCGCGCGAGGCACGTCCGCACATCCGCCGCATCGCGACCGACGTGATCGAGACCAATCATCGCTGGCTGTGGGACATGCTGCCGCAGCCCGCGCGGGAAGGCGTGATCGCCACCATCGACGATCGGCTCCCGGAGATATCGCAGCGGGCATTCACCCGAGTCGGCGAGCACATCGACGACCTGCTCAACGTCAAGTTGATGACCGTCAACCACCTGCGACAGAACCCGGCGACGCTGAGCGACATCTTCAAGGGGATGGGTGCTCCGGAGCTGCGATTCATGGTCAGGATCGGCGCACTCGGTTTCGTCTTCGGGATTCCCCTCGCGCTGTACATCAACTGGGTCGACAGTTCTCACCCGCCGGTACTGGGAGCGATTCCCACCTGGCTCGTCGTGCTCGGCGGCGCCGCCATCATCGGGGTCGTCGTGAACATCCTCGCGATCAAGATCGTGTTCGAGCCCGGCGATCCGCAGCCGCGGTACAAATATCTGTGGAAGCAGGGGGTATTCCCCAAACGACAGCACGAGGCTGCGGCTCAGGTTGCGACCATGATGTCTCAGAAGGTGCTCACGGTCACGAATTTCACCCACGAATTACTCTTCGGCGCCAGCGGCGACAAGACGGCGGCCTACCTTGCCGAGGTCGTCGCCGAAGAGGTGGAGCGGATATTCACCCCGCTGGCCGTGGCGGCCGGACAGACGCTGGGCGTGGTCGATTGGGACGGATTGGAACGCAAGGTGAGCCAGGAGATCGTCGACCTGGCGCCCGACGTCTTCTACTCCCAGGAGTTCAACGACGAGAAGGCGGAGAAGATCGCGGAGTTCGCCACCGAGAAGTTTCGGGAACTGCCCCCGGCGGAGTTCAGCGAGATGCTCTATGCGGCGATCGAACAGGACGCCTGGTTGCTCTACGTGCACGGCGGACTGCTCGGAATCCTGGTCGGTTCGGTTCACCTGCTCCTGTTCGGGGCATGATTCTCCGGGGCATGATTCTCGGAGCGTGAGCCGGGTCGGCCACCAGGCCGGCGCACTCTTCGGGTCAGCCGGCCTTCTTCGTGCGCGCGTTTCGAGGTCCCTTGCCGAGTATCTTGTCCTGACGTCCGTCGGTGTCCCAGCCGCCGGCGTGGTAACCGTCGGTGTCGAGACAGACATCGATGAACTGCTCACCGAACGGTGACAGCCGAATGCTCCGGAACACTGTGACCGCCTTGGGCACGCTCTCGATCGCGGCAACCGCTACCGGCTGCACTTCCAGTAGCGCGTAACTGCGGTAGTCGTCGACGGGCTCGTCCGACAGGTTGATCAGCCCCAGCCGGTGCAGATTGGCGAAGTAATGACGGTCCCGGTCGGGCCAGTGGCACCCTGCCATCTGAGCGACCATCGAGATGTCTCCCACCAACAGCACCGAACCGATTTGGAACAACGTCTTGGTGCGCACGTCGATCAACGGTTGCGTTCCGGCGACACCCATGAAACGCAGGATTCGCGCCTCATCGGGGAGTAGGTCGTCGATGATTCGCGAGAACGACGGGTGCAGGTCGCGCCGCTGGTATTCGGGCTTGTACGAGATCCGAATCAGTCTCGTTCCACGCTTGCGCAGCGCCGTCGCCGATTCGGCCGAGCCGTCCGCGTTCAGCAGCGGGGCGACCACCCCTGCGACACCGGCGATCTCAGCGACACCGCGCAGTGGCGCGGTCACGAGATCGGTCGCTTGGCGCAGGCTCCCACCGAGAGGGCTTGCGACGGTCTGCGGCCCTAGATTCGTGACGGCCCCCAGTGCGCCGGTGAGGGGATTGTTCTGTAGTCCCAGTCCGGACGTGAGCGTGTCGACGACGGGGAGCCCGAGCGCCGCAGGCGGCTTGGCTGCCTGGGTCTGCTTCTTCTGCTTCTTCGTGCTGGGCTGGTCCTCGTCGGCGTCGGTCGAACGCCGGTCGGCCGGCTCGATCGGCCGCTCAGCGAGCGGCTGGTTCTGCAATGTGCGTGCGACCTCGGTCAATGCATCCGTCATGGCCCGTACCGGAGTGCTGGTCCCCAGCGGCGAATCCGCGTCGCCCCGACCGCCGAATGCCAGTTGACCGAGCGCGCCGAAGAGTCCCAACGGATCTTCCGCCGGTTGCGCACGACGGCGCACCGGGGCCGAACTCGCTGCGGTGGCGGAGCCGGCGCGCGCCCGGTCCGCAGTGGCGCCGGTTCGACCATGCTCGGCCCCGGAGCTCTTGTGCTTCTTCTTTCCCTTATGTCCCATGGGATCTCGATCTCTCGCGCGACGATTCAGCCCACACTCTAAACTCGCCCGGCGAGGCTGTGGGTCGAACAGTCATCTTCGGGTCCGTGCGGGCGAGCGCGCGTAGTGTGACGTGCATCACAACGCATTGCGTAAATCTGCAGGGTGCGTAATAGTGATCTTACGCAAACGCGTAACACTGAATCCGACAAAGGAGTCGCACCATGGTCACCAAGACCGCGAGCAAGAAGTCCTCCAAGAAGGCCATCACCTCCGAGGCCACTCTCACCAACTACCTGTCGTCGGTCGTCGACTCGACCAAGGTGCTGGTGGACGATGTCATCCACAACGCGAAGAACGTCGAGAAGGGTGCCCGGAAGCGCGCCAACGGCGTCATCGACAAGGACCTGCGCAAGACGCTGAAGAAGCAGACCAAGGCGCTCGGCGACCAGGTCGACAAGCTCAGCAAAGCCGGCAAGGGCAACTGATCCTGGCCTGGATCGACCGCTGTAGGCCGAGACGACCGCTGTCGCTCGGGACGAGACGCCTCGTCCCGGGCGACTTTTGCGTGGGTGAGACCCGGCGGCGCCCAGTGGCCGTGCCTGGCCTCGACCATGCGACCGCCGATCCGAATGCTCCAAGTCGGGCCGAACGGCGATCTTCGGTCTGTTCGGGCGAATACGATGAGTATCTCGTTGTGGTCTGCATCACTGTGAGGCTGCGGCGAGGGTCGCAGGTGATGCTGTGCCCAGCCCACCTCGACGACAATATGTGACATACGTCACAACGCGTTGCGTAAACATTCCGAGGTGCGTAATACTGATCTTACGCAAACGCGTAACACCGAATCTGACAAAGGAGTCACACCATGGCCACCAAGACCGCCGGCAAGAAGTCGTCCAAGAAGACCATCACCTCCGAGGCCACCCTCACCAACTACCTGTCGTCGGTCGTCGACTCGACCAAGGTGCTGGTCGACGACCTGATCGACAACGCGAAGAACGCCGAGAAGGGTGCCCGCAAGCGTGCCAACGGCGTCATCGACAAGGACCTGCGCAAGACGCTGAAGAAGCAGACCAAGGCGCTCGGCGACCAGGTCGACAAGCTCAGCAAGGTCCGTAAGGGCAACTGATCCGTAACCGGATCGACCGCGGCCGGCCGGACCGACCACCGCCGGACGAGACGACCACTGTCGCTCGGGACGAGACGCCTCGTCCCGAGCGACTTCCGTTAGGGGCGAAGCTCGACGGTACCCTGACTCCGAGTCACCTTTACGAGGAGAGACCGATGGCCGACGACGATCTGTATCTGATCAAGCGCTACTCGAACCGCAAGCTGTACGACTCGGTCCGACGCAGATTCACCACGCTCGACGAGATCGCGGGCCTGCTCGACACAGGGGTGCGAGTGGTGGTCCGGGACCACGACGGTGGCACCGACCGCACCGACGAAGTACTGGCGCAAGTGCTGCGGCGGCGGGTGCAGAGCCGCCCCGGGTCGTCCAACTTCCTGGCCGACCTGTTGCGCGCGCCCACTGATGTCGCGCAGAACGTCGTCGGCCTCGCCGAGCCGCTCGCCCGTACGGCCGGCGTCGCCGGCGGCCACGCGGCAACCGACGCCGCAGGTACGGCCGGCGGGAAGACGACGGCCGCCAAGCCGAAGAAGGCGACCAAGAAGGCGAAAACCAAGCAGCACAAGGCGAAGGACACCGATCTCGATCCCCGCGACGCCGAGATGCGGGAGCTGCGCGAACAGGTCTCCCAACTGACGCAGGCGGTCACCCTGCTGCTGCAGGAGAAGACCGGCGACGTGGGCCCGGCCGAGCCGCGTGGTGCGGCCGACGATTGACCGTCAGGCCCGGGCGTCGGCCGGGCGCCACGCCTTGAGGAAACGGCTGATCCCCGAGCCCCTCGGCGCCGGCGGTCAGTTCGTACATCGTTGCGCCGTCGATGTTCTCGCGGGTGATGTCGGCGTGGCCCGCGTGCCGCGCCACCTCCTCGATCAGGTGCAACAACACCCACCGCGCGGTCCACGACTTCGTGTCGTGGGGAAACCAGGGGGCGTCCGGTACGGGCACCGCGACATCGAGGTCGACGGTGTCGATCACCTCCAGCGCGCGGTCCCGCGCCTGATCGAAGCCGGCCAGGATCGACTTGAGCGTGTCGTCGTCGGTGAGCAGGAACTCGCTGGCGTAGGCCGCGGCCGGGTCGTCCTGCTGCGGCGGCCGGCCGGGCGCGGCGACGATCCGGCCGATCCACCCGTCGGTACAGGTCGCGACGTGCTTGAGTAGTCCGCCGATCGTCAGCGTGCTACGGGTCGGCGCCAGCCGGATCTGCTCTTCGGTCAATCCGTAGGAGGTGTTGCGGATCCCCGCCAGCTGCTGCGACAGGTAGGTCGCCAGGCCCGCCCGCTCGGTGGGGGCGGCGGAAGCATGAAACGGCATGGGTCTTCGGTCCTCTCGTGCGGTCGGATCCGCGGTGGATCCGGGTACCTGACCAGTACACCGCCAGATGCGGTCAGTTCCGGTCCGCGATCTCCACCGAGTTTTCGTCATCTCCCCGAGCGGTACGGAACTCAGTGCGTCCACGAAGTGCAGGCCCGTACCGACGCCACGGCGCCCACAAGCACCACCGCAGATGACACCGGAGAAGTTGCCGTCCACGGCGGCGGTGGTCGCGTCAGGCGGTCGCTGCCGCGATCCAGCGACCGCTGTGCCTGGTGATGGTGATCGGGTGATCGAAGGCCTCGCTGATCCGCTCGGTGGTGAGCACGTCCGTGACGGGGCCGCCAGCGGTGATCACGCCGTCGCGGAGGAGCAGGGCGTGCGTAGTGCTGGTCGGGATCTCTTCGAGGTGGTGGGTCACCAGGATGGAGGCCAGCTCGGGGTGGGCGCGTCGGGCGGCGTCGACGGCCGTGAGGAGGCGTTCGCGTGCAGCGAGGTCGAGCCCGGTGGCGGGCTCGTCGAGGAGCAGCAGGGCGGGGTCGGCGATCAGCGCGCGGGCGATGAGGGCTCGGCCGCGTTCGCCCTGCGACAGTGTGGGCCAGAAGGATTCGGCGTGCCGACTCATCCCGAGAGCGGCGATCAGCTCGTCGGCGCGGCTGCGCTGGGCTGCGGTCGGCGACCAGCGCGGCGGGAACTCCGGCGTATTGGTGAGGCCGGTCAGCACCACGTCGCGTACCGAGAGCGGCACGTCGAGGCGGTGGCGCGGGTTCACATGCCCGATGTGGGTCCGCAGCTCGCGCATGTCCACTCGGCCCAGCCGCTTGCCGAGCACGTCGACCGTGCCGCGGGTCGGGTGCGTCACCGCGCCGCACAGCCCCAGCAACGTCGATTTCCCCGCGCCGTTCGCGCCGAGCAGTACCCAGTGTTCGCCCCGGCGCACGATCAGATCCACGTCCGCCAGCAGGGGACGTCCGCTCCGCACGAGGTCGACACCCGCCAGTTCGAGCACCGCTTCAGTCACGTCTCGTCAGCGTAATCACATGGCAGACTGGCGTTATGAGCGGGCGCGCGGATCGGCAGGGACAGCAGGCGGCGCGGTGGGATCCGAGAAAGTATCTCGAATTCGCGAGTGAGCGGACGCGCCCCTTCGTCGACCTCCTCGCCCGGGTGCCCGACGATGCCGTGCACACCGTCGTCGACCTCGGGTGCGGCCCGGGCAACGACGTTCCGCCACTGCGTCACCGCTTCCCCGATGCGCTGATCCGCGGCGTCGATTCGAGCCCCGAGATGATCGAGCGGGCATGGGCGACGACCGAAGCGCCGGGAGTGACCTTCGAGGTCGGCGATCTGCTCGACTGGCAGGGGAGCGCAGACGTCGTCGTCTCCAACGCGACGCTGCAGTGGGTTCCGGGGCACCGCGCGGTACTACCGCGTCTGGCCGAGGCCGCGACGCGTGCTTTCGCGTTCCAAGTCCCCGGCAATTTCAACGCGCCCTCCCACGTATTGCTGCGGGAGATCGGTGCGGACTTCGGCATCACCGCGGTACGCCCGCTCGAGGTGGGCACAGCCGCCGAGTACGTCGAGACCCTAGGCCGACCGGGATGGCACGTCGACGGTTGGGAGACGACCTACCTGCACGTCCTGCGCGGGCCTGATCCCGTTTTCGATTGGGTGTCCGGCACCGGCGCCCGGCCGGTGCTCGCGGCGCTCTCCGATGCCGACCGCCCCGCCTTCGTCGAGAGGTACAAGGCCGCGCTACGCGAGGCTTATCCGGAGTGCGAGATCGGCGGCCGGCCGGCCACTCTGCTGCCGTTCCGGCGGATCTTCGCGGTCGCAGTCCGCGGCTGAGTCAGCAGCGCTGCCGGGAAAAACAACGCGCTGGGGCGAACTCGCCGCGTATTAGGACATGCCGCCGTCCCATACTGCTGAATTTCCCCGCACTCACCCGATGGCGTCGGCGAGCGCGAAGTCACGGAAGGCACGGACGGCGCGCGTGGGTACCACGTCCGGCCGCCAGATGATCCCCACCTCGCGGGTCGGCGCTGGACCCGACAGTGGGATCAGCACCAGCCCGGACGGCAACAGGGGATCGGAGTCCACCGGCATCAGTGCTACCCCCAGCCCGGCGCCCACCAGGCCGGCGATGGTGAACAGCTCCGACGTCTCGAAGGTGATCCGCGGGTGGAAACCGGCTGCGGCACAGCGCTCTTCGAGGATCCGACGCATGCCGTACTCGGGGTGCATCGTGATGAAGTCGGCATCGGCGGCGTCGGCCAGGTGCACCGTGGCGCGGTCGGCGAGGGGATGTTCCGCCGGCACCGCGAGCGCTAGGCGCTGCCGGGTCAGCAGACTCCACGCCACCGCGTCCGTGGTCGGGCGCGGGGACACGATCGCCACGTCGGCCTCGCCCGCGAGGACCCGCTCGGTGACGGTGCCGGCTGCGAACTGCGACAACCTGAAGGTCACCCGCGGCTCGCGCCTGCGAAACCCCGACACCAGACGGGGTATCAGCGCGACGCCGAACGAGTGCAGGAACGCCAGCCGGACGGTTCCTTGGGAGGGGCTCGCGAGATCGGCGATCGCCGCGCGGGCGGCGTCCAGTTCGGCGCGTGCGCGCCGCGCGTGATCGAGGTAGATCTCGCCGCTGCTGTTGAGTGCCAGGCGACCGTGCGCGCGGTCGAACAGCGGCGCTCCGAGGTCCGCCTCGAGCCGGGCGAGCATCCGCGACAACGTCGGCTGGGTCACTCCTAGTTCGGCCGCCGCGTCCGTGACGTGTGCATGTTCAGCCAGGGTGATGAATCTCACAAGGTCGTCTCGGGTGCTCATCGTTCCCCGGTACCTGGTGTCATACGTTCTATCTATCAGTTTACGCAGCTGAATGCATTTCATAGATGATCCGACGCGGAGCAGGGTCGACACCATGCGTACTGCTTTCGATGGGCCAGCGAAGCGGCGGGGGACTGGACACACCCACCCGGCCGAGCCGCTGCGCCGTGGAACCCGCGAATACCGGCACATGACGCTCGCGTTGTTCGTCGCCGGTCTGACCACGTTCGGGTCGATGTATTCGACGCAGGCGGTGCTGCCCGAGTTGACCCGCGTATTCGGGG
>CAJCHX010000459.1 GCA_903970215.1 Acidobacteriaceae bacterium | reverse complement strand
CTTCACGAGCCGTCGTCGGTGCCCGAAAGACCCGCACACCGCACTCGGTTGCGCCCGGCTTGTTTCGCGACGTACAGGTTGGTATCCGCGGCGCGGGCGAGCCGGTCGATGAATCGGGCAGCGTCCGCGTCGTCGCCGATGCCCGCGGGCGCCGACTCTGCGTCGAACACGGCGCCGATGCTGACGGTCACCACACCGGCGCGCGCTATCGCAGCCCGGATCGACTCGGCCGTAGCGAGAACCGCCCGGAGGTTCTCGGCGGGCATCAGCACCGCGAACTCCTCTCCCCCCACCCTGGCAGTGACAGAGGGGGTGGAACAGTGAGCGTCGATCATCTCCGCGGTGGCACGAAGGACCGCGTCTCCCACCGCATGCCCGAGCCGATCGTTGACTCCCTTGAAGTGATCGACGTCCAGAACGAGGAGCCCGAGGCCGATCCCGCAACTCGCGGCGAGCTCGCGGATCCGCTCGGTCCGGACCACCAGGCCGCGCCGGTTCAGCAACCCGGTCAGCGGATCGGTGTTGCTCGCTTGCTCCTGCACGCGCAATGCCCGCTCGAGTGAGCGGCGCAGGCCGACCACTATTGCGGTGGGGAAGGCGATGACGAGTGCCGATACGCCGAGCAGAGCGAACCGTGCCGGATCGCTCGTGGTATCGATGGCGGAGTACCCCGCCACGACGATGAAGGCGGCGATGAGGAACCCGACCACGACACCGGGTCGGGAATGCATTGCGGCGACAGCGGGCACCGCAGCGAGCAGACAGAGGATGGTGTGCCTGAGCTCGACGTCGGGCACCAGGTAAGCCGATGCCGCGACGCCGACCATCACTCCCAGCCCCAACAAAGCCGAGATGTACTCCGGCGTCCGCCGCGGCTCAGGGAGTCGCCGGTACTCACCGTCGAGGCTGCGCGCGGCGCCCGGGGCGCCGCAATCGATCGTGCGCCGGACGAACCACCTGGCTTCGCCGCGCTCCAGCAATGCAGCGTAGAAGCCGGCGAAGGTGCTCGCTCCCCGGTTGCCACTCCCGACGATTCGGTGCGGCCTTCCGACGGCGGATCGACTCGTCGACGTCGCCGGCCAACCCCGGACGTCGAAGCTCGTCATACGCCCACAGCCGCTTCGAGCGATGCGAGTTCGCTGTCGAGATCTGCGGGCATCGCGCTGAGATTCCTCAGGACGCTCGCGCAGCCTGTGAGCCCGAAGTCGATCTGATCGTCATTGCTCACACAGGTGATGTTGAGGGGCTGCCCGTGGACGGGCACCGACAGCGGGTAGAGCGAACTCAGGTGCGCACCGTTCCAATACAGCGGTGAACGCGGCCCGGGCACATTGGAGATGATGATGTTCGGCGGGCGGAGGGGGCCTTCGTGCCCGGTGAGCATCCCGACCGCCAGCGGTGACGCGCCGAGCGCACTCATCGCCAGGATCTGCAGTCGGCTTCGGGGTGCGAGGGCGGCCTTTCCTTCCCGCATCACGGTGCTGATGGTCGCGAGTCGATCGGCCGGATCGGGCAGATTCGTCGCGAGGGTGCAGGTGAGGGCCCCGATCCGGTTCCCCGCATCCGGTCCGCTCCTGTCGCCGTCGCGGGGATCCCCGCGGAGCGACACCGGCACCATCGCGACCAGCGGAGCGGTCGGGAGCGCGTCGCGTGCCGCGAGATGACGACGCAGCGCCCCCGAGCACATGGCGAGTACCACGTCATTGATGGTCGAATCGGCCGATTTCGCGACGAGTGCCAGTCGCTCCATCGGCCAGGATCGGCCATTGACGACCCGGGAGCTGCTCACAGGTGCGTTGAACACCGTGCGCGGGGCGGTGACGGTCAGGGGTCCCCCGCGCCGGCGCAGTGCCCGATCGACGGTGTCGGCGAACGCGGGGATCAGCCCGGCACCCTCCGTGACCGCCGCCCAGGCCGCGGCGGCGGCGACGCCCGGAAGGCCACCCACTCCAGGAGCTTCCGAATCCGACGACGGCGCGCCCCGCTGGTCCGGTTCCACCTCCCACATGGGCGCCATGCCCCGCACGGACGGATCCGGGCTCAGACTGCGGCTCAACAGGCCCATCGCCGACACGCCGTCGACCAGCGCGTGGTGGATCTTGACGTAGACCGCCTGTCTTCCGTCGGAGAGGCCTTCGATGAGGTGCAGTTCCCATAACGGCCGGCTCCGATCCAACGGGACCGAATGCAGCCCGGACACCAGCGCCCACAACTCGGCCATCCCGGCGGGTTGGGGCAACGCCCAGGTCTGCACGTGATAGTCGAGGTCTACCTCACCGCCACGATCCCAGCCCCATTGGCCGAGCGACGTGATCGATCGGCGCGCGCGGCGGCGCCAGAAGTCGGCGACCACATCACGTTCGACAGCTGCGGCGAACGACTCGTGTACGTCCGATGCAGCAGAACCGTCTGGCGGGGTGAACATCGCCAGGCCACCCATATGCATCGGGCGATGGATGGATTCGCCGAGCAGAAATAACGAATCGACAGGATTCATAGGAACGAGCATGAGAAGAACGTCCTTCAACCCAACACGAAAACCGACGTCGCAGGTTAGCTTCTCCGACCACACGAATGGACGGCACGTTCCGACTCTTGCGGATTCCCGCGTCCCGACTCCGTCGAAATAGAATCAGAACACACCATATTCAGAGTCTTAAACGGGCGACGCACTACATTGTCGCTCGAAGCAAACCGCCGGGTTTCAGGGGCGTGGGAAGAGTATATCATCGCCTTACTCTCGCCGTCTATGGATCGACTCCAGTAATCGTCGGTCCGATCGAGCCGCCGGACGGGCGTAGGGTCCGATCGCGCCGCCGGGCGGGCGCGACAAGCGGGCGCACCACGGCGCTATGGGCGCCCAGATTCTCCGCGACTGCCGGCCCTGGCGACGGTGCGCTCGGAGTCGAGACGGAACAGCTCGATCACGACGCACGCCGACTGCTCCCCAGCCTCGGTTCGACGGTCATGCGCGGGCCCGCGAGCGGCCCGAATCTGCGCGCGACGGCGGGCGAGAGCGCGCTCCCATGCCAGTCGATCGGCCTGCAGCTGTGCCCGACGGTGCATCTCCCCACGCACCTGCGCTCGCAGCTCCGCCCGACGGCGTACGTCGGCCCGCACCGTGCGCCGCAGGTCAGCTGCGCGCACAGTGCCGGCAGGATCGGCCAGCCACCGCGATTCGAGCTCGTCGATCGCCAACATCAGCCGGCGCACCGTGGTGAGTTGTTGAGCGCCCTCACCCAACGCGTCCGCCAGCCGATCCTCGATCAGCGTCCACGACGATCGCACGATCGAATAGGAGATCCGCAGAGTCCACCGGGGATCGACACCGCGACGGGAGCGCGTCGACACCTGCTGACACCCGGACGCACGAGGCGTCTGCACCTCCTCCGGCCGCCCGGGGCGGTCCGGTCGTGGGTCTTCGCGTCCGTCGACGATGGTGCTCGAGAGTGCGCTGGAGAGCTCGTTGGGTACTGCCATGGTTATCATCCGATCGGCGGTTCGGGTTCTCGTCGCCAATGACGGGAATGTCAATTTTTCTGCGCACCTAAATCGCATCAGCGGCGCGCTGCGGGGCGGATTGCACAGAATCGACGGCCCGTTCCGGACAGTGGGGGCGAGATTTCGACCGGACACACCATCGACACGCTGTCG
>CAJCHX010000458.1 GCA_903970215.1 Acidobacteriaceae bacterium | reverse complement strand
CGCCGGTGCCTCCGACTCGCCCGCCCCGCGGACGTCGAAGGTGACGACGTTGGCGCGGCCGGCGAGTTGCTCGGCGATTCCGTCCCACACGTGGTGATTGTCCGGATAGCCGTGCACCGCGACCAAGGTGGGCAGACCCGGGTCGTTCGCGCCGAAGCGGAACCCGGCCAGCGTGAGGCCGTCGGAGGTGGTGACGTCGAATCGGGTGGGGGTGGAGGGCGTCATGGTGCCTCTCTGGGAGAGTCGGGCGTCGGTCAGAGGTCGATGGTCAGATGGTCGCCCGCGGCGCGGGAGACGCAGGTCAGCATCTGTCCGTGCTGGCGCTCGAACGGGGTCAGCGTGTTGTCGCGATGGTCCACCGCGCCCTCGGCCACATGCACCCGACAGGTCCCGCAGAAGCCCTGCTTGCAGCTGTACGGGGCGTCGGGCTTGACCTTGAGGATCGCGGCGAGCATGGTCCGGTCGGCGGCCACCGAGACGGTCTCGCCGGACTTGTCCAGCGTCACGGTGAACGGCCTGCCGTCGGTGACCGGCGGTGCGGAGAACCGCTCGTAGTGCAGCTCGACGTCGGTACGCCCGATGAGACCCTTTCGCAGCGTTTCGAGCATGGGGATCGGACCGCAGGTGTATAGCGCGGTGGGTTCGGGAGTCGCCCCGATCAGGTCGGCCCCCGAGGGGATGCCGTGCACGTCGTCGGTGCGCACCTCCACCTTGTCCCCGAACCGCTCCACCTCGGGGATGAACGGGATGGCGTCCAGGGAGCGTCCGCTGTACACCATCGACCAATCGAGGCCCAGGCGTTCGGCGGCGATCATCATCGGCAGGATCGGGGTGATGCCGATGCCGCCGGCCACGAATCTGATCCGCTTCGCGGGCGAGCCGTAGCCGGGCACGGCCAACGGCATGCCGTTACGCGGGCCCTTGATGCTCACGGTCGATCCGACGTGCAGCGTCTCGTGGACCTCGACGGAACCGCCGCCTCCGGTGGGGATGCGGCGCACGGCGATGCGGTAGGTCTCCTGGTCGGCCGGGTCGCCACACAACGAGTACTCACGCATCCGGCCGGAGGGCAGCAGCAGGTCCAGGTGGGCCCCGGGGGTCCAGCGCAACAGCGGCTGGTCGTCGGCGGGCGCGAGCGTGAGCGCAACCACGTCTTTGTCGTGCGCGACGATCTCTCGCTTGATCACCCGCAGTTCGCGGCTCCGGTCCGGCTCGGCCAGCTGCCGCGGGCGCATCAGGTGGCTGAAGGTGGGGATCACAGTGCTGAAGAAGACGTTGGCCACGCGCAGAAGCGGGTCGTGCTTCCACCGCCCGTAGAGGTGCGGGGGGATCTCGCGCACCGGCTCGCCTGGCGGGCGGAACAGCGAGTGTGCGGCGTCGTGCCCGCGCGGCTCGGGCGACTCGAGATCGTTGCGCTCGCCTGTCACGCCTCGGCCACCCGCGCAGCGGGCGAAGTCGCGAGGTACGCGACGGCTTGCGCCGTCGACCCGATCGACACGGGATCGAAGGACGGCTTGAAATAGATGATGGTGAACCTGATCACGTCGCGAATCTTAGGCAAGGTGTTGCGGTGACTGCCCTTGAGGTACTCCCACCACAGTCGTGGGTACGAATAGTTGTAGGCGGAGTCCGACCGGACCATGAAACCGGCGGTGCGGTGGAGGGCCAGGAGGAGGAAGACGACCGCGATGATCATCGCGCGGCAACGGTGGAAATAGCCGGGGTCGAAGTAGGTGGCGACGTCGTGGGCGACGCTGCGGTGCTCGACCTCCTCGGCGCCGTGCCAGCGGCAGATGTCGGCCATCGTCGGATCGACGTTGTACTGGTCCCAGGTGTTGTTGAGGGCGAACACCCCGAGGATGGCGGTGTAGTGCTCGACCGCGGCGATCAGCCATAGCCGCTGCACCATGTCGTTGTACCTGGCCTTGTCGGAGTGCTGCGACCGCGGCGCGAGCATCGTGCGGAAGATGTACTCGAACTGCCGGAGGATCGGTGAGGTGTCGACACCCCTCGCCGCGAGGTATTCGGTGACCGCTTTGTCGTGCGACTCGGCGTGCATGGCCTCCTGGCCGATGAAACCGCGCATGGTGCGGGCGAGGTCCTCGTCCTTCACGAAGGGGAGCGCCTCGTTGTAGACCTCGCAGAACCAGCGCTCACCCTCGGGGAGGATCAGGTGCAGGATGCTGACGATGTCCGACGCGACGGGCTGGCCGGGGATCCACTCGAGCGGCGTATCGGACCAATCGAACCTGACATTGCGGGCGTGGATCTCTACGCCCGTGGGCTCGTGCTGTTGGGCGGCGGCGGACCTTCGGGACGACATCTTCGGCGACTCCGTTCTCACTGCGGCTGACCGGGCGGCTGACACCCGGTCCGGACCGATGCCGACACTAGCAGCATTTGAGAGTAGATCGGCAACTCTCTATCACCAGGCGGTCCTGCCTCGCTCATCGTTGCGCGCGGGCCCCGTCCGCGTCCAGGAATCAGGCCTGCACGTCCGAAACGCGGTCGCAGCGGCGCGGTAATGCCGTAGCGAGGCCGTGGGCGCTCAGCGACCGCGATTCGTACCGGTGATCGCCTCCGCTGCCAGGCGACCGGAGATCAGTGCGGGTGGCACGCCGACGCCCGGGTGGGTGAGCGAACCCGCGAGAACTGCGTTGTCGATCCCACGCACCCGGTTGGACCGGCGCAGCGGCCCGGTCTGGGTGAGGGTGTGCGCGGCGGAGAACGGGGTGCCACCGGACATTCCAGCCCGCGCCCAGGTGGCCGGGGTATCGAGCCGAAGCAGCTCGCCGCGGTCGATGCCCGCGTAGCCCCGAGCGCGCAGTGTCGTGAGACAGTGCTGAAGGTAGTCGGCGCCCGCGGTGTCCCAGTCGATCGGCGCGGACTCGAGGTTGGGGCACGGGGCCAGCACCGAGACGGGCGCGGATTCGCCGGTGGTCACGCCGGGGCGGGTGAGAAGGAACGACGGGTCGGCCATGCAGCGGCCGCGGCCGTTGGTCGCCGTGATCTCGGCGAACGTCGCCTCCCATGCCACGCCGAAGTCCAGCGTGTGGTGAGCCTGTGTGGGCCACCGGCGTTGCGCGTCGTCGTCGACCAGCAGGTGTGCCACCACCGCCGACGGCGACAGCCGTACGCGGCGTGGGGCGCGGGCCGTGATCGGGGCGAGCAGCGCGTCGGTACCGGGAGCGTCCGCGGTGAGCACGGCACCGTCGACCTCGATCGCGCCGCTACTCGTCCGCATCGTGACGACCCGGCGACCGCGCGCGTCCAGACCGGTGACGGCGCAGCCCAGCAGCACCGTCCCGCCTCCAGCGCGGACGGTGTCCGCCATCACCTCGGCCACCGCGCCCATCCCCGCGCGGGGGTACACCACACCCAACCCGACATCCATGTGTGAGATCACGGCGTACACGGCGCGCGCCTGCCGCGGCGAGACGCCGGCATAGAGGGCCTGGAAAGTGAGCATGCGGCGCGCGCGGGGTTCGGTGACGCGGCGGTCGACCTGAGCCTGCATCGATGACAGTGCGCCCAGTCGGACGATGCGGCCGAGCCGCCGGAGGTCGGCGGGGTTGGCGAAGGACCGCCACGCGGCGTCGCCGGCGATGAACCGGTCGAAGGCGGCCTCGAACATCTCGCGCTGCCACGCGAGGTGCGCGGGCGCGTCGAGCTGATCCGGAACCGCGAGCTGCGAGCCGTCGGCGAACCGGCCGACGTAGGCGGGTTCGACGGATAGCAGATCGAGACGGGAAAGCGCCTCGTCGGAGCGCAGGCCGCCCGCGACCAGGGAGTCGACGGCCAGGTCGGGCATCGTCAGCACGCTTGCACCCGGGTCGATGAAGTGCACTGCCCCGGCTGTGTCGGCCGCCGGCTCGGTGCCGGCCCGCCCGCCGGCCCGCGCGGCCCGTTCGACGACGGTGACCGTGTGGCCCGCCCCGATCAGGTGCAGCGCCGCCGATAGTCCCGCGAGTCCCGCTCCCACCACGCCGATGTGCACGGCGGGTCAGTCTACGGACCGGCCGAGGTCGCGGTTGGGCGTCCGAAAGGGGGGTCGGCGAGGACTTGAGCGAAATCGACTCAAGTTTTTTCGAGAATCGGGAACATGTGCCACGCTTCGGCAGTTGGATGTAGCGAAGGACTTGAGTGCGTAGGACTCAATGGGGTAGAACGGTAGTGACGGTCCCTTGAGTGAGGGGCGCTGAAGTCTTCCAGGAACAGACCCGAAAAAGCATCAAGCACAGCGGCCACACCCGGCCGCGCTGAACACAAGGAGACAATGTGGGACGTGCAGTAGGCATCGACCTCGGCACCACCAACTCGTGCGTATCGGTCCTCGAGGGCGGGGATCCCGTCGTCATCGCCAACGCCGAGGGTTCGCGCACCACCCCGTCGGTGGTCGCGTTCGCGCGCAACGGCGAGGTACTGGTCGGCCAGCCCGCGAAGAACCAGGCTGTGACCAACGTCGACCGGACCATCCGCTCGGTCAAGCGTCACATCGGTACCGACTGGGCCCAGGAGATCGACGGCAAGAGCTACACCTCGCAGGAGATCAGCGCCCGCACGCTGCAGAAGCTGAAGCGGGACGCCGAGGCGTACCTGGGTGAGGACGTGACGGACGCCGTGGTCACGGTCCCCGCGTACTTCAACGACGCGCAGCGCCAGGCCACCAAGGAGGCCGGCCAGATCGCGGGTCTGAACGTGCTCCGCATCGTCAACGAGCCCACCGCGGCCGCGCTCGCATACGGCCTGGACAAGGGCGAGAAGGAGCAGACCATCCTGGTCTTCGACCTCGGTGGCGGTACCTTCGACGTCTCGCTGCTGGAGATCGGTGACGGCGTCGTCGAGGTCCGTGCGACCTCGGGCGACAACCACCTCGGTGGTGACGACTGGGATCAGCGCATCGTCGACTGGCTGGTGGAGAAGTTCAAGGCCCAGCATGGCATCGACCTCACCAAGGACAAGATGGCGATGCAGCGGCTGCGTGAGGCCGCAGAGAAGGCCAAGATCGAGCTGAGCTCGAGCCAGACCACGTCGATCAACCTGCCGTACATCACGGTGGACGCGGACAAGAACCCGCTGTTCCTCGACGAGAACCTGTCGCGCAGCGAGTTCCAGAAGATCACCAACGACCTGCTCGAGCGCACCCGTGCGCCGTTCCAGGCCGTGATCAAGGACGCCGGAATCTCGGTCGGCGACATCGACCACGTGGTCCTGGTGGGTGGCTCCACGCGTATGCCCGCGGTCACCGAGCTGGTCAAGGAGCTCACCGGCGGCAAGGAGCCCAACAAGGGCGTCAACCCCGATGAGGTCGTCGCTGTCGGTGCCGCTCTGCAGGCCGGCGTTCTGCGCGGCGAGGTCAAGGACGTGCTGTTGCTCGACGTCACCCCGCTGTCCCTGGGTATCGAGACCAAGGGCGGCGTGATGACCAAGCTGATCGAGCGCAACACCACCATCCCGACCAAGCGGTCCGAGACGTTCACCACGGCCGACGACAACCAGCCGTCGGTGCAGATCCAGGTGTTCCAGGGCGAGCGTGAGATCGCGGCGCACAACAAGCTGCTCGGCAGCTTCGAGCTGACCGGCATCCCGCCGGCCCCGCGCGGCGTGCCGCAGATCGAGGTGACCTTCGACATCGACGCCAACGGCATCGTGCACGTCACCGCGAAGGACAAGGGCACCGGCAAGGAGAACACGATCAAGATCTCCGACGGCAGCGGGCTGTCGAAGGAGGAGATCGACCGGATGATCAAGGACGCCGAGGTGCACGCCTCGGAGGACAAGGCCCGGCGCGAGGAGGCCGAGACCCGCAACCAGGCGGAGTCGCTGGTCAACCAGACCGAGAAGTTCCTCGCTGAGAACGGCGACAAGGTCCCGGCCGAGAACAAGACCAAGGTCGAGGCCGCGATCGCCGAGGCCAACGAGGCGCTCAAGGGCACCGACCTGGCAGCGGTCAAGGCCGCCGTCGAGAAGCTGTCGACGGAGTCGCAGGCACTCGGTCAGGCGTTGTACGCCGCTGCGGGTGCTGACGGCGCAGGCGCGGCGGCCGGCGCGACCACCGATGCGGCCGACGACGGTGTCGTGGACGCCGAGGTGGTGGACGACGAGGGCGCCAAGTAATGGCGACGGACGGATTTCCGGCCGACTCGCAGACCCACGAGGACGCCGAGGTCGCTGCGATCTCGGCGCCCTTCGGGGGAAAGCCCGACGAGTCCGGTGAGTCGGGCGCGGTCGGCGGCGTCGACGACAAGGTCGCGGAGTTGACGGCAGACCTGCAGAGGCTGTCCGCCGAGTATGCGAACTACCGCAAGCGCACGGCCAAGGACGTACTCGAGGCGCGAGCTGCCGGGAAGGCGGCTGTTGTGGGCGAACTGTTGGTGGTCCTGGACGACCTCGAGCGAGCCCGCCGCCACGGCGACCTCCAGGCGGGGCCGCTGAAGGCGGTATCCGACAAGCTGGACGCGGTCCTCAAGGCACAGGGGCTCGAGCCGTTCGGTGCGGTCGGCGACGACTTCGATCCGGCCATTCACGAGGCGGTCCAGCACGAGGGCGACGGTTCCGACCCCGTGGTCGGAGCAGTGCTCCGGCAGGGCTACAGCGTGGGTGGCAAGGTGATTCGCACGGCCCTGGTGGGCGTGACCGATCGGGCGCCCGGGAACAATGCACAGGCCGATCAGGCACACAACGATCAGGCGCCGGGAGCGGACGCCTGAGGCGAAGGAGGTGATGCCCAGTGGCCCAACGGGAATGGGTTGAGCAGGACTTCTATAAAGAGCTGGGTGTCAGCTCCGACGCGAGCCAGGACGACATCAAGAAGGCCTACCGGAAGCTTGCGCGCGAGTTGCACCCGGACGCCAATCCGGACAACGCGAAGGCCGAGGAGCGCTTCAAGCGGGTGTCCGAGGCTCACGCGGTGCTCTCGGATCCGGCGAAGCGCAAGGAGTACGACGAGACTCGGCGCGTATTCGGCAGCAGTGGGCGGTTCGGCGCCGGATCCGGTTTCGCCGGGTACGGAGGCGCCGCGGACGCGGGCGGCAACCAGGGCTTCTCGTTCTCGGACATCTTCGAGGGGGCTTCCGGCGCCGCCGGCGGCTTCGGCGACCTGTTCGAGGGGTTGTTCAACCGCGGCGGCGCCGCGGGCCCTGCCCCGACGCCGTCCCGGCCGCGGCGCGGTAGCGACCTGGAATCCGAGATCACGCTCGGTTTCCGCGACGCGACGCTCGGAGTGACCACGCCGATCACGCTCACGTCGCCGTCGCCGTGCACCACGTGCCACGGCTCCGGTGCCAAGCCGGGGACCAGCCCGCGAGTGTGCCCGCAGTGCAACGGCTCCGGATTGATCAGTCGGAACCAAGGCGCGTTCAGCTTCTCCGAGCCCTGTCCCGACTGCCGCGGCACCGGCTCGATCGTCGACCACCCGTGCCCGGACTGCACCGGCACCGGAGTCGCTGTTCGCACGCGGACGGTGAACGTCAAGATCCCGCCGGGCGTCGCGGACGGCCAACGCATCCGGTTGGCGGGCCAGGGGCAGGCCGGCATGCGCGGCGCCCCGTCGGGCGACCTGTTCGTCACGGTGCACGTCGGCGCCGACGACGTGTTCACCCGGACGGGCGACGACCTTCTGGTCACGCTGCCGGTGAGTTTCTCCGAGCTGGCACTCGGAGCGACCGTCACCGTGCCGACGCTGGAACAGCCGGTCGGGGTCAAGATCCCCGCCGGTACCCCCGACGGCCGGACCCTGCGGGTCCGCGGCCGGGGTGTGCCCAAGCGCGCGGGTGGTGCCGGTGATCTGCTGGTCAAGGTGACCGTCGCGGTGCCCGCGAAACTGGACGACCGCGCGCGGGAGGCTCTCCGCTCCTACGCCGACGCCGAGCGAGAGAGCGGGTTCGACCCGCGGGGTGGATGGGCGGGTGCCTGATGCCCAACACGCCGGAGTTGCCTGACGACCCGGACGCCCATGTGTTCATGATCTCGGTGGCGGCGCAACTGGCCGGGATGCACGCTCAGACGCTCCGCACGTACGACCGGCTCGGGCTCGTGACGCCCGAGCGGTCGGCGGGCGGTGGGCGGCGGTACTCCGCCCGCGACGTCGACCTGCTGCGCGAAGTGCAGCACCTGTCGCAGGACGATGGCGTGAACCTCGCAGGAATCAAGCGAATCATCGAGCTGACGAACCAGGTCGACGCACTGCAACGCCGCGTAGAGGAGCTTGCCGCCGAGCTGGACGCGGTTCGTGCTCAGTCCGTACCGCGCGGACCGTCGGGGGAGCTGGTGCACGTGCCCAAGACGAGCGCGATGGTGGTGTGGCAACCCCGGCGCGGGCGCCGCAGCTGAGCCCGGGGTCAGAAAGTGAGCTCGTCTGGTCGGGCTCCGAGGTCGTTCAATCGGACCTGCAGAGTGCCGACATCGGGGATCGCGCCGCTCAGGGCGGCTCGGAGAACATCGGTGAGCGGTGTCGACGGGTCGGAGTGCTCGACGTTCACAGGCCAGGTGCCGGTGCTGAGGAACCAGAGAGCGCGCGCGAGTCCGGTGGCGTTCGCGCCTACGTGGTTCGCGGCGTGCACGGCGGGGAATCCGACGAGTATCTGGCGGTCGGGGGCCACGAGGAGTCGCCCCGGGCAGTCGAGGGGCAGGGATTCGTGGTGACGGTCGGCTTCGCGCGCCGCAGCGATGAGGCGTTCGGTGGCGGCGAGCGTCTGGCGGGTGGTGAGCGGGAGGAGTGAGGCGTCGATCGGGCGAGCATCGTCGGCGTTGTCCGCGATGACGATGGACAGGTCGCCGACGGTGTCGTGGCTGAGGGTGAGCGCATACCCGGGAAGGGCACGGCGGTTGGTGACGGGGGCCGCGACGCGGATCGGGCCGTCGACACGTCGGGTGATGGTCAAGGTCACGGGGCGA
>CAJCHX010000457.1 GCA_903970215.1 Acidobacteriaceae bacterium | reverse complement strand
AAGGCTGCGCGGCGCCATGGCTACACCCACCGCGACCTGCTCGACCTGCTGGCCACGCTCGACAGGCAGCGCGCGAACGATCCGAAGAAGGCGACATGACCCAGGCCTACACGAGCACCGTCATCGCACCGATCCACCTGGCCGCCGCGATCGCGGTCGGGGCAGCACTTGGCGTTCTCGCCATGATGTCCGGCCTGGTGTGGCTCGCTGCCGCGATCGCGGTCGTCATGCTCGCGACAGGACTGCACCTGTCGGTCGTGCGCTGCGCAATCGGGCCGGAGCGCATCGTCGCAGCGCCGGGCATGTGGGGGCGCGGGCGCGTCATCGCGACGAGCAGCATCGCCGACGCGAGCACATCAGACCTCACCTGGCCGCACGTGTTCGGCCTCGGCGTCCGGACGACTCGGCGCACCACGCGCTTGACGGTTCGGCCCGGACGCACGCTCTGCCTACACCTGCGCGATGACGAGATCCTGCGGATCAGCATCGACGATCCGGTTGCGGCGCACCGCGTCCTGAACCTCTCGACACCAACCCGGAGAGAGACGTCATGACCAACAACCCAGAGCACCGCCCCTGGTTCGGCCCGAAGCGCATCGGCTCGGGCATCCGACCACAGACCTGGCAGGGCTGGGCGATCGTCCTGGCATTCGCCGTCATCGTCGCGCTCATCGCGATAGTCGCCGGGCACTGAGGCGCCACCCGACACGCTGCCGACCGGCGCCGTCGACGGCGTCACCCACCCACCGGGCCGCGCCTGTCACCGCTGCCCCTGCTACTTCGCCCTGCGGACCCTCGTTGCTCGGAACTCGACGCTGTCCTGCTGTGCGGGCTCGACGTCGACATCAACCGCCTCGCCTTCACGAGATCGCTACCCAGCCCCTTCTCGTCGCGAGAGAAGGTCACCACGTCATGCTCCCGGGCGCCTGGCTCGACTGCGAGCACCTCGACTGCGAGGTACCGTCTCGACATGCCGATGCCCAAGCGGACGAGTGTCGACGACTTCTTCGCCCAGCTGACGGACGTACAACGCCCGCATCTCGAGGCACTGCGCCAGCTAAGCCGGGCAGCCGACCCGCAGGCGCGCGAGGAGCTCAAGTACAACCTGCCGGTCTACGTACGTGGCGACAGGGCCAATCTCTGGATGCTGCAGAACTTCAAGAACCACTGCTCCCTGCGCTTCAAGACGGAGTTTTTTGCAACCCAGAAGGCCGTCGTCGAGGCGGCGGGTTACGACTCGGGCGAGGGTTTCATCAAGTTGCCCTACGACCGCGAACTGCCGACCGAGCTGCTCTCGCAATTGATGCGGGCCCGGATAGCGGACTTCGACTCGACCGGCTCCTGATCCCGAGCATCGCTTGGCACGGCAGCGGTGTCCCCGACCGTCACGACGCTCCCGCGAGGCCGCCCCGCACACCGAAGCGGTCGACCAGGTCGGCCACCAGGGCGTCGGCTCCCTCGACGCACGGCGCGGTGCCGAAGACGGAGAAGTCAGTGCGGACGAGCGCGGCCGCCCGGTGACCGGGGCGGCTTGCCGCGTTGTTTGTGTCTGCGCTTAGCTCCAAGGCTCGGACCGGTGCTGACTTATAGGTGGTCCAGCGCGGCGCGGACCCGGCGTTCGTCGTCGTCGGTGAGGCCGGCGTGGCGCGGTTCCGTGCGTTCGTTCTCCCAGGCGAGGGTGTCGCGCAGGGTGTCGGCCAGAGAGCGGGTCACCAGCCCCGCTGCTCGTGCCCGGGTGGTGTCCATGGTCGCGAAGCCGCGCCAGTCCGGATCGTCGATCCACAAGGGCAGCGAGGCGGGGCCCATCCAGGAGCCGATGCCGAGCTCCGCCAGCCGC
>CAJCHX010000456.1 GCA_903970215.1 Acidobacteriaceae bacterium | reverse complement strand
CCACCTTGCCGGCGTCGGGGAACGTCGTGAGGAGCGGTTCCATGGCAGCGGTCAGCACCGGGGTCGCCTCCGCCAGACCCTTGACACTGGTCGGGTTGAGGATCTGCTGGAGCCGCGCGCTGAGGCTGTCGCTGTGGTTGGTGATGGCGTCCTCGGAGGCCAGCTCCCGCTGTACCCAGGCCTGCGAGTGGAGGTTCTGGTCGCCGTCGAGGGCGACGAGGGCCGGAATCAGTGCGGAGGCCGCCTGGTCGCCGGCCTGCGCGATCCGAGCGATGGTTGGGAAGGTCTCGGACGTGGACAGTCTCTGGGTGTCCTGAACCGCCTGCGCCACGGTGCCGAGCGCCGTCACCAGCGGCAGCATGGCCTTGGTCGACGTATCGAGGTTGAGCATGATCTCGCTCATGTGCGGCCGGATCGCGTCGTCGTTGACGTCACCGAGCGTGGTGATGATGTTCGACACCGTGTTGTCGGTGATCGGCGTGGTCGGGGTCAGTTCCGCGCCGTTCTTCAGCACGGTGCCACCGTCGTGCGGGATCAGCTCGACCTCGGCGACGCCGAAGAGGTTACCGGCCGAGAACGCCGCCTCGACCGAGTCGGTGAGCCGGTCGACCTGGTTCGGGTCCATCGCCAGGACGACGCCCTGCTGACCGTTCCCCAGGCTCTCGACGTCGCTGACCTTGCCGATCTCGAGCCCGTTCAGCTTGACCGGGGCACCCTTGACGATGCCCGCTGCCACGGTCGGGGTGCGCAGCGTCAGGTCGAACTCGTTCTTCGGCCAGAAGTGCTGGACCAGCCAGATGACCAGGACCACCACCACGACCACCACGACCGCGATGATGCCGCGTCGTCGCAGGATCGACTTGTCCAGCGACATACCTGGTACGGATACGACTCCCATGTGTCTACCCCTTGAACTCGACCGGGGAGCTGAAGCCCCATAGCACGACCGTCATGACCAGGTCGAGGATGACGAGGGACACCAGGCTGGCCCGGATCGCGCGACCCGAGGCCGTTCCGACGCCCTCCGGGCCGCCGGACGCGAAGAATCCCTGATAGCAGTGGATCATGATGACCACGACGAGGAAGACCGCGACCTTGATGACCGAGAAGACGATGTCGGACGCGCTCACGAACTGCCCGAAGTAGTGCGAATACGTGCCGGTCGGCATGCCGTACACGCTGGTGACCAACCAGGCACAGGAGACGTACGACAGGATCAGCGTGATCAGGTACACCGGGATCACGGCGATGAGGCCCGCGAGCACGCGGGTGGTGACGACGAACGAGACCGAGCGGAGGCCGAGGGACTCGAGTGCGTCGATCTCCTCGTTGATACGCATCGAGCCGATCTCCGCTGTCATGCGGCAGCCGGCCTGAGCGGCGAAGCCGACGCCCGCGAGGATGGGCGCGAACTCACGGGTGTTCGCGAACGCGGCGACCACGGCGGTCAGCGGGCCCATGCCGAGCATGTTGAGGATCGCGTAACCCTGCACGGCCACGGTGCCACCGACCGCGATGCCGAGCACCGCGAGGACGGGGGCCGTACCACCGCCGACCACCAGGGCACCGCGTCCCCACGTGATGTCGGTGAGGATGTACATGATCTCGCCGCGGTAGTGCTTGATGCAGTGGGGGATGGTCCGGATGACCTCGGCCACGAATGAGACGACGTGTCCGAACAACTCGAACGGGGCCCACAGCCCGCCGAAGCCCCCGACGAGCTTGAAGAACCAGCGTGTACCCCTGGGGCGGTAGATAGTTGCCATGTGTGTCAGCCCACCTGGATCGGGAAGAAGAGGGTCGTGATCTGGGTCGAGATCAGGTTCACGATGAAGATGACGACGAACGACAGGACGACGGTGGCGTTCACGCCGTCCGCGACGCCGCGTGACCCGCCCTTGGCCTCCAGCCCTCGCTGGCAACCGATGACGGCGATGATCGTTCCGAAGATGATCGACTTCACGATCGAGATCCACACGTCGATCGGGTGCGCGAACGATCCGAACGAGAGCCAGAACGAGCCGGGGGTGACGCCCTGCGCGCCGATGGCGATGAAGTAGCCGGAGAGCGTGCCGATCACGATGATCAGGATGTTGAGCAGCGGCGAGACGACCCAGGCGGCGATCAGTCGCGGCACCACCAGGCGGTTGATCGGGTTGATACCCATCACCCGCATGGCGTCCGTCTCCTCACGGATGGTGCGGGCGCCGAGGTCGGCGGCGATCGCCGAGGCGCCGGCACCGGCGAGGAGCAGGCCGGTCGCGATCGGCGCACCCTGCGCGATGACGCTCAAGCCCGACGCCGCTCCGGCGAGCGAGTCGGCACCGAGCTGGTGGATGATGTTGCCGACCTGGATGGACACGATCATGCCGAACGGGATCGCGATGAGAATCGCGGGCACCGCCGTGACGCCGATCATGTACCACAGCTGGAACAGGGTTTCCTTCCACTGCAGCCGCAGTCGGATGGTGTCGGTGATCATCGCGGTCACCGTGGCGAAGAACATCCGGACGGTTCGCCCCATCGTCCGGACGGAGTCCACGACGGTACTCGAGAAGTTCCTTCTCAGAATTGAGAACGCTGATGGCCTCTTCGCCACCCCCGCGGTCTGTGTCACCGACTGCTTCCCCTTCCAGCGTGGTCAACCTGTGATGAGAACGACACGTTCTCAGGTGTATGACCGAGGACACTATAACCAGGTCTCAGGAAAAATAGACGCATTGGCTAGGTTTGCCGCACGGCCGATGTAGTACGGCACATTCCGGCACTCAGTGTCGGTGTGACGGAAGTGAAACCTGCAAGTCAACGCGGGTCTCGCGCCGGCACCCCGACCGCTCCGCAACGGTCGTTGCACAGGGCCTTCGAGGGGTGCGAGTAGATTCGCACGCGTGCACTTGGCGGCGACGAACGGGTCCGGAATCAGCGCATCGGGCGCAGGCGTACCAATGCGAGAACTCCTGGTCGTAGGGCTGACCGCAGCCGTTGTCACATTTCTCGCCACCGCAGTGGTTCGAGTAATCGCGACGCGGTTCGGCGCCGTCGCCATCCCACGCTCCCGCGATGTACACACCGTCCCCACCCCACGGATGGGCGGCGTAGGAATTTACCTAGGTCTGGTTTCTGGAATCTTTCTTGCCAGCCAGCTCCCAGCTCTCACCCGCGGCTTCACCTACACCCGCGACGCGCCGGCAGTGGTGATCGCGGGCGGCGTCATAGTCGTGGTCGGCATCATCGACGACCGCTGGGGGATCGACGCCTTCACAAAACTGATCGGGCAGATCACGGCCGCCGGTGTTCTGGTGGTGATGGGGGTCGCCTGGAACGTGGTGTACCTGCCGGTGCTCAACACGACGGTGCTGCTCGACCAGTTGCAGGCGGGGCTGGTGACGGTGCTGGTGACCGCCGCCACGATCAACGCCATGAACTTCATCGACGGCCTCGACGGACTGCTGGCGGGCGTCGCCGCGATCGCGGCCCTGGCCGTCCTGCTGTTCTCCGTGGGTCTGATGCGGGACTCGGGCGGGGACGCGCCGTCGTATCCCCCGGCGCTGATCGCAGCCGCACTGTTCGGGGCCTGTATCGGCTTCCTGCCGCACAACTTCCAGCCCGCCCGGATCTTCATGGGCGACTCCGGTTCGATGCTGCTGGGCCTCACTCTGGCGGCGGCGTCGACGTCGGCGTCGGGCCGCATCTCCCAGAACGCCTACGGTGCGACCGACATCTTCACGCTCCTGTTGCCGTTGCTGCTGGCCGTCGCGATCATGTTCGTTCCCATGCTCGATCTGCTGCTGGCGGTGGTCCGCCGCACCCGGGCCGGAGTCAGCCCGTTCACCGCCGACAAGATGCACCTGCACCACCGGCTCCTGCAGCTGGGACACAGCCAGCGCCGGGTGGTACTGGTGATCTACCTCTGGGTCGCCGTGCTCGGCCTCAGCGCAGCCGCGTCGACGCTGTTCCCGCCGGAGGTCGTGGCGCCACTGTTCGGCGCCGGCCTGGTATGCGCGCTGGTCTGCACGGTGGTACCGAGGTGGCGC
>CAJCHX010000455.1 GCA_903970215.1 Acidobacteriaceae bacterium | reverse complement strand
CGGGCGTCACGGTGGGCGACCACTCCGACGTCGGTGGCGGTGCCTCTATCATGGGCACCCTGTCGGGCGGGGGCACCGAGGTGATCTCGTTGGGCGAGCGCTGCCTGCTCGGTGCGAACGCCGGCCTTGGTATCCCACTCGGCAACGACTGCGTACTCGAGGCTGGGCTCTATGTGACCGCAGGCACCAAGGTGACGCTCCCGGACGGCACCACCCGCAAGGCGCGCGAGCTGGCGGGTCAGTCGAACCTGCTGTTCCGCCGCAACTCTGTGACCGGGGCCGTGGAGGTCGTGGGGTGGAAGCGCGAAGGGGTCGAACTGAACGCAGCCCTACACAAGAACTAGCGGGGGCCTAACCGAGGTCGGCCAGCTGCGGCACGACCGGCGCGATCGAGTCGACCCAGGCGGCAGGCGTGCCGGGGACGGCTCGCACGATCGCCTGGTGCACGCCCAGCTTGGCGTAGTCGGCCATCGACCGCACGAAGTCGTCGCGGGTCTCGGGCTTGAGCCCCGGGTTGTTCGCCATGACCGTCACCCGGATATCGGCGTAATCGCGACCCACCTCATCGCAGTGCCGCCGCAGAACGTCGAGCTTGTGGGCCACGTCGTCGGGTGATGTCCCGAACAGATTGCACCGGTCGCCGTACTGCGCAACCAGGCGCAGCGTCTTCTTCTCGCCGCCGCCGCCGATCAGCACGGGTGGCTTGCGCAGCGGCGCGGGGTGACACAACGTCTCCGCGAGTCGGTAGTACTTCCCCTCGTACGGGCCGTCGTCGCCCTGGTCCCACATCTGGTCACAGATCTGCAGTGCTTCCTCCAGCCGCTCGAACCGCTCGGCGAGGGGCGGGAAGGGCACGCCGAGTCCCACGTGCTCGCGCTCGAACCACGCAGCGCCGATGCCCAGGACCGCGCGACCACCCGACAACACGTCCAACGTCGTGACGATCTTCGCCAACAGTCCGGGGTGCCGGTAGGTCACGCCGGTCACCAGCAGACCGAGGTCGATGGTGGACGTATGCGCCGCGAGGAACCCCAGGCAGGTGTAACCCTCCAGCATGTTCGCCTCGGCAGGTAGGCCGGTCGGTTCGATCTGGAAGTAGTGGTCCATGAACGACAGCCAGGTGACGCCCGCCGCTTCCGCTGCACCTCCTACCCCTGCCAGTTCGGGGGCGATCGCGGCGGTGCCGCCGTCGATGTCGAAGATCGGGAGGTGGATTCCGAGTTCCATGCATCCACCCTGCCCTCGCGCTCGACCGTCGTCCACTCCCGGCATCGCACCGCAGTTCTGTGCCGTTCGACTCACATCGAGTCGCCCGACTTCCCAACTGTGACTGAAGTGACTAATGTGACTGTTGTTAACTCATGCGACAGGAGGTTCCGCCGTGCCCGCACCCCGGATTCCACGAACCGCCGCGGCGGGCGTGGTCAGCGCGGCGATGCTCGCGCTCTGCACCGGCACTGCCGGCGCCGCTCCGACGCCGCCCGTACCGCCCAAGATGCCGGTCACGCAGGCCGCCAAGCGCACCATCGCATCCCCGAAGGCGCCACCTGCCACGGAGCACCTGCCCAATACCCACACCCAGGTCACCACCCCGGACGGCTGGGTGATCCGGATCGACCTCTCCAACGTCACAGTCACTCCGGTGCCCAACCTCGCGGCGACCTCGTTCAGCCGGGAAGCGTTCTGGAGCGGCACCGCCACCGGCCGGATCCTGGGCAAGGGTCAGGCCAACGTCGAATCCGCCCTCGTCAAGCTGCAGCTGCAGACCGGGTGCCAAGTGGACGTGACATCGGGCGCACAGCTGCAGGGCGAGGTCTCTCCCTGGTGGGAGAACGACCCGTCGCTGTCGGTGACCAGCGGTGCCCCGCCGTCCACCACGGTCGGACTCAATCCGTCGGCCGGCAACAACCTCTCCGGGTCGCTACAAACCACACTCAAGCCCGGCACGATCAACTCGCAGGACATCGCGACGCGTAAACTGCAGACCAAGATCGGCTGGACCAGCCTCGACCACGTGGAGACCAAGATCGATGCCTGCGCGGGCCCCGTCACCATCCGCCTCGCGGCCGGGCTGTCGGTCAGCACGATCAACGGCGACAACACCATCTTCACGTACTCCCGGCCCGCCTGGATATAGGAGATAAGCCGTGACCGACTCACACCGCAATCGGTACTACCTCGTGGCCGGCCTCGCGGCCGCAGCCGCGGCGCTGGGCGGCGGAGCGGCGGCGGTCGGCGGTTTCGGGCAGATCGATGGCACCGGTCACAGCGGAACCGTGCTGGGGCCTGCCGTTTCGTACCACGCGCCGCCGGTGCGTAACCAGCGCGCCGACTCCAACACCAATCAGGGCGGTAGCGGCTCCGAGGGCGGCGGTTCCGAAGGTGGCGGTTCCGAAGGTGGCGG